>JAYUCM010000278.1:0-8493 GCA_043740355.1 Acidobacteriota bacterium
CAGTTTTACTTTCGGACGACGGACGTGACGGGATCGGCGACGCTGCCTTCCGGGGTGGAGATGGTGATGCCGGGGGACAACGTGACGCTCGAGGTGACGCTGCACACGCCGATCGCGATGGTGTTGGGCTTGCGCTTCGCGATCCGCGAAGGCGGCCGGACCGTCGGCGCGGGAACCGTCACCGAGATCGTGGAGTAGACGATGCGCGAAAACGTCGCCCTCCAGTGCGCCGACTGCAAGCGGCGGAACTACGTCACCACGAAGAACAAGAAGACGACCACCGGCAAGTTGGAGTTCAGCAAGTACTGCCGGTTTTGCCGGAAGCACAAGACGCACAAGGAAACCCGTTAAGCCTCGAATCGAGCCGTAGGGGACGAACGTGGAGTGGCTGATTCAGCAGTGGAAGCGCCTGACGACCTTCTTCCAGGAGGTCAAGGCGGAGTTGCAGAAAACGACCTGGCCGACTCAAAAAGAGGTCCGCAACACGACGATCGTCGTGATCGTCTTCGTCATGGTGTGCGCCGCGTACCTGTTCGTCGTCGACCGCGCGCTCCAGACGGGCATGGAGCGGCTGTTCAGGGCGTTCGGACGATGAGCGCCGCAGAGCTCACGATGGAGAAGCGTTGGTACATCGTCCACACGTACTCGGGCTTCGAAGGCAAGGTCAAGGAAAGCCTTCGCCAGCGCGCCGATGCGATGGGGATGGGCGACGTCATCGACGAGATCCTCATCCCGACCGAAGAGGTCGTCGAGGTCAAGGACGGGAAGAAGACGCGCTCGACGCGGAAGTTCTTCCCCGGCTACGTGCTCGTGAAAATGGAAATGTCCGACACGGCTTGGCACGTCGTGAAGAACACGCCAAAGGTGACGGGCTTCGTCGGAACCGGCAACAAGCCGGTCCCGCTCACGATCGCCGAGGTGGACCGCATCATCAATCAGGTCGCGGTCGCGGTGGACAAGCCGAAGCCCAAGCTCGATTTCAACACGGGCGAGGCGGTGCGCATCACGGACGGCCCGTTCAGCAACTTCACGGGCCAAGTCGAAGAGGTCAACGAAGACCGCTCGACGTTGAAGGTCCTGGTCACGATTTTCGGGCGCTCGACGCCCGTTGAGCTCGAGTTTCAGCAGGTGGAGAAGATCTAGATGGCGAAAAAGATCACCGGCTACATCAAGCTGCACATCCCCGCCGGCAAGGCGACTCCGGCACCGCCGGTGGGGCCGGCGCTCGGCCAGCACGGCGTGAACATCATGGATTTCTGCAAGAACTTCAACGCGCGTACCGCCAAGGGCGAGGGCATGCTGACGCCGGTCGTGATCAGCGTGTACCAGGATCGCTCGTACACGTTCGTGACGAAGACCCCCCCGGCGAGCGTGCTTCTCGCCAAGGCGGCCAAAGTGGAGAAGGGCTCGGGAGTTCCCAACAAGAACAAGGTCGGCAAGGTGACGAAGGCTCAGGTCTCGGAGATCGCGAAGACGAAGCTCCCCGACTTGAACTGCGACACGCTCGAAGCTGCGATCAGGATCGTCGAGGGCAGTGCGCGCTCGATGGGCATCGACGTCGTTTAGAACGGGACGCGAGGAGTTTCGATCATGCCGAGGCACGGCAAGAAATACAGCACGGCGGCCAAGAAGGTCGCGAAGCGCTTCTATACGGTTCCCGAGGCCGTCGCGACGATGCGTTCCGCTGTCTTCGTGAAATTCGACGAAACGGTTGAGCTCGCGATACGGCTGGGAGTCGATCCGAAGCACGCGGACCAGATGGTGCGCGGCACGGTGGTTCTCCCGCACGGCGCCGGCAAGACCAAGCGGGTCGCAGTGATCGCGGCGGGCGAGAAGACGAAAGAAGCCACCGCCGCGGGCGCCGACCACGTCGGCGGCGCCGACCTGGTCAAGTTGATCCAGGACGGGTTCGCGGAGTTCGACGCGGTGGTGGCGACACCGGACATGATGAAGGACGTCGGGAAGCTCGGAAAGGTCCTCGGGCCCCGGGGGATGATGCCCAACCCGAAGACGGGAACGGTGACCTTCGACGTCGCCAAGGCGATCCGGGAGATCAAGGCGGGCAAGGTCGAGTTCCGCGTCGACAAGACGGCGATCATCCACGTCCCGGTGGGGAAGATGTCGTTCGACGATCAGAAGATCTCCGACAACGCTCTGGCAGTGATTCACGCGGTGATCCGCGCGAAGCCGTCGGCGGCGAAGGGTAAGTACCTGGAGTCCATCTATCTCTGCTCGACGATGGGCCCGTCGATCGCAGTCGACCCGGTGTCGGTCGAGATCCCGGCAGCTTGAGGTGAACCGTGAATCGCACTGAAAAAACCACCGTCGTCGAATCGCTCGCCCAACGGTTCAGCGGGACGCCGCACGTCATTCTCGCCGACTACAAGGGACTGACCGCCGGACAGGCGACCGACTTGCGCCGCAAGATCCGAGGCGTGGGCGGGACCTATCTGGTTCTGAAGAACCGGCTCGCCCGCCGGGGCGCCGAGGGAACTTCGGTCGGGAAGATCGCGGATCGGCTGAAAGGAACCTGCGGTCTCGCCGCGCATGCGACCGATCCCGTCGCGCTCGCAAAGGTCGTCTCCGAGTTCGCCAAGGAGCATCCCCAGTTCCGGCTCGTCGCCTGCGTCGTCGACGCGAAGGAAGTCTACGGGGCCGAGGGGATCAAGCGTTTGGCAACGCTCCCGGGCCGGCAAGAACTTCGTGCGCAGCTGCTGGCGCTCATCAACACGCCGGCGACACAGCTCGTCCGGCTCATCAACACGCCGGCCTGCCAGGTCGCCAGGGCCGTCGACGCGCGGCGCGAGAAACTCGAAGGCGGGGCCGTCTAGCCCCGTGTCAATTTTCAAGTAACGCAGGGCCGGCGGGGCCGGCTCGAACGGAGGATTCGGATCATGGCTGACTTGCAGTCGATGGCTGAGAACCTGAGCTCGCTCACCGTGATGGAGGCCGCTCAGCTCGTGAAGATGCTCGAGGAAAAGTGGGGCGTCTCCGCCGCCGCGCCGGTCGCTGCCGTCGCCGCGGGAGTGCCCGCTGCGGCCGCCGCGGTCGAAGAGCAGACCGAATTCGAGGTGGTGCTCAAAGAGGTGGGCGACAACAAGATCAACGTGATCAAGGTCGTTCGCGAAGTCACGAGCTTGGGCCTCAAGGAGGCGAAGGACGTCGTCGATGGCGCTCCCCGCACCGTCAAGGAGGGTGTGACCAAGGATGACGCCGAGGCCATGAAGAAGAAGTTCGAGGCCGTCGGCGCCAAGGTCGAGATCAAGTAGCCTCGTTCGTCATCCAGGCCATGGAGGTGCCGCATCCGGTCGCACGCCGGAAGCGGCCCCGGCCGGCACCCCGCGTGATGCGAGGGTGCAGGTACGGGGCTTCTCGAACCGGGGATCCCGTCACGAGGGTCCCGAAAGGGGTTTGAATCGCGATGTCCGAGGCCCTCAGAACCATGAATTCGAAGCGGATCGAGTTCTCGCGCATCCGGACGGCCGTCCCGATGCCGAACCTGATCGAAGTCCAAAAACGGTCGTACGAGCGCTTCCTGCAGATGCATCGGGCCCCCGCCGATCGCGAAGCGGGGGGGCTGCAGTCCGTCTTCAAGTCGATATTCCCGATCCGGGATTTTCGCCAGACCTGCTCTCTGGAGTTCGTCGATTACACGATCGGGAACTGGGAGTGCAAGTGCGGGGAGATCGTCGGAATCGAGAATCTGCGGAGCGAGTGCGTCCACTGCGCGCGGCGTCTCATCGCCCCGGACGCACGGGGAGGCGTCGTCCTGTGCGACGGGTGCGGCAACCTCACGCCGGTGACCATCCGCGAGTGCGAGCAGTGCGGCGATCCGGTCGCTCTAAAGTTCAAGTACGACGTCGACGAATGCCAGGAGCGAGGTCAGACGTTCACCGTGCCGCTCAAGGTGACGATTCAGCTCGTCGTGTACGACAAGGACCCCGAGACCGACGCGCGCAGCATCAGGGACATCAAAGAGCAGGAGGTCTATTTCGGCGAGATCCCGATGCTCACCGAGAACGGGACCTTCATCATCAACGGGACCGAGCGCGTGATCGTCAGCCAGCTGCACCGCAGCCCCGGCGTTTTCTACCAATCCGACCCGCTGAAGACGGCGTTCATGGCGAAGGTCATCCCGTACCGCGGGTCGTGGGTCGAGTTCGAATACGACCAGAAGAACATCCTCTACGTGCGCATCGACAGGAAGCGGAAGTTCCCAGCGACGGTGTTCCTTAGGGCGCTCGGATTCGAAGACGACGCCACCATCCTCCGCGCCTTCTACACCGCCGCGACGGTGAAATCGGACGGAGGCAAGTTCTTCGTGAAGGCGGATGCCGGCGCGGTGAACAAGAAGGTTCGACAACCGGTCGCGCATCCGCGCAGCGGCGACGAGATCCTGAAGAAGGGGCGACGCGTCAAAGCCGAGCAGCTCGAGGATCTGCGGAAGGCCAAGATCGAGTGGATTCCGATCGAGGCCTCCGAGATGGTCGGCGCCCACACCATTCGCGATCTCGCGGATCCGGCGACGGGCGAGGTTCTCGTCGAGGTCGGCAAGCCGCTGACGGACGAGGGGCTCGAGCGCCTGCTCGGAGCAGGGGTCGACACGTTCGACGTTTGTTTTCCGGAGAAAGAGGACGTCGGCGGCGTGCTCCTCGAGACCCTCGCCAAAGACGCCGTCAAGACGCAAAACGATGCGCTCCTCGAGATCTACCGCCGCCTCCGGCCGGGCGACCCTCCGACCCTGGACTCGTCGCGCAACCTGTTCAACGGGCTCTTCTTCGACCCGACGCGATACGATTTCTCCAAGGTCGGCCGGTTGAAATTCAACACGAAGCTCTATGGCATGTTCGAGAAGGACTGGCCGGCGGAGGTCCACGACCGATGGGAGAAGGGCGAGGATCGCACGCCCACGCGGGAGGACTTCATCGAGGTCCTTCGCTACATGCTCAAGCTGAGGAAGGGCGTCGGCGAAGTGGACGACATCGACCACTTGGGGAACCGCCGCGTGCGCAGCGTCGGAGAGCTCCTCGAGAACCAGTTCCGGATCGGCCTCGTGCGCATGGAGCGCGCGATCAAGGAAAAGATGTCGGTCTACCAGGAAATGACGACCGCCATGCCGAACGACCTCATCAACGCCAAGCCCGTGATGGCCGCGATCCAGGAGTTCTTCGGAAGCTCCCAGCTCTCGCAGTTCATGGACCAGACGAATCCGCTTTCCGAAGTGACGCACAAGCGCCGCCTCTCGGCCCTCGGGCCGGGCGGTCTGTCGAGGGAGCGCGCCGGGTTCGAGGTCAGAGACGTCCACCCGACGCACTACGGACGCATCTGTCCGATCGAGACGCCGGAAGGCCCGAACATCGGGCTGATCTCCTCGCTATCCTGTTTCGCGCGGATCAACGAATACGGTTTCATCGAATCCCCGTACAGGAAGGTCGAATCCGGCAAGGTCGTGGACTACGTCCGCGTCGTCCGCACCGCGGACGGGCCGTACAAGCTGCATGACGTCGTGCAAGAGGACGATTTCGCCAAGGAGATCGTTCGTCTCAAGAAGGCCGGAAAGACGCCGCCGGAAGCGGAGCCGCACTCCTTCTACCTGACCGCGTGGGAAGAAGACCGGTCGGTCGTCGCGCAGGCGAACGCCAAGCTGAACCCCGACCTGACGTTCTCGCAAGATCGCGTCAACGCCCGGAAGGCGGGGGAGTTCAAGCTCGTCCCGCGAAACGAGGTCGCCTACATCGACGTCTCGCCGAAGCAGCTCGTGTCGGTCGCGGCGTCGCTGATCCCCTTTCTCGAGAACGACGACGCGAATCGCGCCCTGATGGGATCGAACATGCAGCGCCAGGCGGTCCCACTGCTTCGCCCGAAGGCTCCCTTCGTCGGGACCGGCATGGAGTCGGTGACGGCCAAGGACTCGGGGTCGGTCGTGATCTGCAAGCGCGAGGGGATCGTCGATCTCGTCGACAGCCAGCGCATCATCGTGCGCGTCGGTGCGGAAGGCCGCGAAGACTTCGGGGCGGACATCTACTCGCTCACGAAGTTCAAGCGCTCGAACCAGAACACGTGCATCAACCAGAGGCCGATCGTCCGCAAGGGACAGCGCGTAGCGAAGGGTCAGGTCATGGCCGACGGGCCGTGCACCGAGCAGGGCGAGCTGGCTCTCGGCCGCAACGTGCTCGTCGCCTTCATGCCGTGGCGGGGCTACAACTTCGAGGACGCCATCCTCGTCTCGGAGAAACTCGTCCGCGAGGACTCGTTCACCTCGATCCACATCGAGGAGTTCGAGATCGAAGCGCGCGACACGAAGCTCGGCCCCGAGGAAATCACGCGGGACATCCCGAACGTCGCCGAGGAGTTCCTGAAAGACCTCGACGAATCCGGCGTCATCCGGATCGGCGCCCACGTGAAACCGGGAGACATCCTCGTCGGAAAGGTCACGCCGAAGGGCGAAACGCAGCTCACCCCCGAAGAGAAGCTCCTCCGCGCGATCTTCGGCGAGAAATCGGGCGACGTGCGCGACGCATCGCTCACGACGCCTCCCGGGATCGAAGGGACGGTCGTCGACGTCAAGATCTTCTGCCGCAAGGGGGTCGAGAAAGACTCCCGCGCGCTCGAGATCGAGCAGGCCGACATCGATCGCATGAACAAGGACCTCGAGGACCAGATCAGGATTCTCCGCGAGGAGGACCGGAAGCGGCTCATCGAGCTCCTGGAAGGCGAGACCCTCGCCGCTCCGCTCAAGGCGAAGCAATCGAAACAAGAGATCCTGGCGGCCGGCGTGCAGCTCGCGCGCGAGGTGATGGCGGAGATCTCCACCGAAGACCTCCACCGCTGCGAGATCTCGACGACGAACCAGAAGAAGCTCGCCGAGATGCGTCGCATCGAAGAACGCACGAAGAAGCGCATTCAGATCCTCAAGAAGCTCAACGAGGACAAGATCGCGACGCTTCAAAAGGGTGACGAGCTTGCCCCCGGCGTCATCAAGATGGTCACGGTCTACGTCGCCATGAAGAGAAAGCTGTCCGTCGGCGACAAGATGGCGGGACGGCACGGCAACAAAGGCGTCATCGCGAGGATCCTCCCGGAAGAGGACATGCCCTGCATGCCGGACGGCACGCCCGTCGAAGTCGTGCTCAACCCCCTGGGTGTGCCCTCGCGCATGAATGTCGGCCAGATCCTGGAGACCCACCTCGGCTGGGCGGCGTCTGTTCACGCCTCCTGGATTCAGGAGCAGCTGGCGGGGGACGCGGCCGCCGCCGCGACGGGGATCCGCGGCCGGCTTCGCGAGATGCTGCCGCAGGGCGGATTGCGCGAGGTGATCGAGACGGCCGACGACGAGGCGATCCTCGAGTTCGCCCGGGCGCTCGCCGAAGGCGTCACGTTTGCGTCCCCGGTCTTCGACGGCGCGCTCGAGTCCGACATCAAGACGCAGCTTCGCGTCGCGGGCCTGCCGTCCTCCGGCAAGATCCAGCTCAGTGACGGCAAGCTCGGAGAGCCGTTCGAGCAGCTCGTGACGGTCGGTTACATCTACCTGCTCAAGCTCTCGCATCTGGTCGACGACAAGATCCACGCGAGGTCGATCGGGCCGTACTCGCTTATCACGCAGCAGCCGCTCGGCGGCAAGGCCCAGTTCGGCGGCCAGCGGTTCGGTGAGATGGAGGTCTGGGCGCTCGAGGCGTACGGCGCGGCGCACATCCTCCAGGAGCTCCTGACCGTCAAGTCCGATGACGTTTACGGCCGCACCAAAATCTACGAAGCTCTCGTCAAGGGAGAGCCCACGCCCGAGCCCGGATTGCCGGAGTCATTCAACGTATTGGTACGCGAACTGCAGAGCCTCTGCCTCGACGTCGAGCTGCTGAGCGATCGTGCCGACGCTCGCGGCCCATCGATGATCTGATGCGGAGGGAGGTACGGTGAGCAAACCCTCGTTTTTGTTCGACAAGGCAAAGACCATCAACGACTTCAACGCGATCCGGATTTCTCTGGCGTCGCCCGAGAAGATCCGGTCGTGGTCGTACGGCGAAGTGACGAAGCCGGAGACCATCAACTACCGGACTTTCAAGCCGGAGCGCGACGGACTGTTCTGCGCGAAGATCTTCGGCCCGGTCACCGACTGGGAATGCCTCTGCGGCAAGTTCAAGCGCATGAAGCACCGAGGCGTCGTGTGCGACAAGTGCGGCGTCGAGGTCACGCAGAGCAAGGTGCGTCGCGAGCGCATGGGGCACATCGAGCTCGCGAGCCCCGTCAGCCACGTCTGGTTCTTCAAGGGGCTTCCCTCGCGCATCGGGCATCTGCTTGACATGCCCCTGCGCGAGCTCGAGCGCATCCTCTACTTCGAGGCGTACTGCGTCATCGATCCGGGCGACGTCCCGACGCTCGAAGAGCGCCAAAGCCTCAGCGAAGAGCAGTACCGCGAGCTGATCGACCAATACCCCGACCAGTTCACCGCGGGCATGGGCGCCGAAGCGATCAAGGAGCTTCTCGCCCGTCTCGACG
>JAYUCM010000279.1:0-3493 GCA_043740355.1 Acidobacteriota bacterium
CCACGACCGGGGCGACGTGGTCAACGGGTCGCCGATCGCGGGGTGGAGCGCGCGCTGCAGCATCGAGCGCCGGCCGTCGGCGGCGATGACGAGCGTCGCCTTGACCGCTTCGTCGCCGCCGCCCGAATCCACAGCGCGGGTGATGACGCCGGTCACGCGTCCGTCTTCCAAGAACGGGCTCGTCGCGACGACGCGCTCGCGCACGGTCACGCCGCACGACGCAGCGTGACGCAGGAGGACGTCGTCGAGCACCGCTCGCGAGATACCCCAAGCGGTGCGGCCGGCGCGCGGCAGATCGGGCAGGGCGGCTTTCACCGATCGACCCTTGGCATCGGCGAGCAGGCAGGCGTCCATCGGCATCGCGCCCTTGGCGATCACCGTGGGGAGCAGGCCGAGGCGCCCGAGCACCGCGCACCCTTCGGCCGAAACGAACTCCCCGCAGACCTTGTCGCGCGGGAAGCTATCCTTCTCGATCAGGAGAGTTCTGGCGCCGCGGGTCGCGGCGAGCGCCGCGATCGCGGCGCCCGCGGGGCCTCCGCCGACGACGAGGAGATCGAAACGGGTCATCCCTTGGCGTCCGTGACGGGCATCGTCAACAAGAGCCGGTAGGGGAGGCGGCGCTTGACGGAAGCGTCGGCGGAGCCTGCGTCGCGCCCCGCTGCGAGGAGCTCAGGCTTGGTGAACCCGCGAAGCACCGAGAGCGCCGCGTCGTGCACGAACATCGGGTGGCGCCGTGTCATGCGGGAGGTCAGCCCGATGAAAGCCCACGAGACGGCGTGGCGGCGCAGATCGTTGACCAAGACGGCCCGGCGGGCCAGCGCCTTGAAGCCGGCGAGCAGGCGAACCGCGTCGTCGTGCTTGAAATGATGGAGGAACATCGACGCGGTGACGAGATCGAACGAGGCCGGCGGAAACGGAAGCTCGAACGCGTCGGCCGCCAGGATCTCGATCTCCGGCGTTCCCGCGGCTTTCTCCCGTGCGTAGTCGAGAACGACCGGGTCGCGATCGACGGCGACGATTCGTATCTTGCGGCCCATGCGGCGAGCCACTTTGACGAGATCGAGCGGCAAGTCGGCGCCGCCCGTTCCGACGTCGAGGATCGAGAGGGTCTCCCCCCGGCTCAAGCGAGACAGAAACGGGCGCACCGCCCTGACGAGTATCTTTGACCCGAACAAGTAGCGGTTGACCAGACGGATGTCGTCGAGTGTGCCGATGAGATCCGCGGGCGCGTTGTCGTCCCGGTCCATCCACTCGGGATCGTGGCGGCGCGCGGGAACGAGCGGATCGCGCACGCCGGCGCCTAGTCGGTATGCCGGCGAAGGACGACCGCCGCATTCTTGGAGCCGAAACCGATGCAGTTGCCGAGCACGGTGTCGATCCGGCGTAGGCGCCCGACGTTGGGGATGACGTCGAGGTCGCACTCCGGGTCGGCGACGTCCTGGTTGATCGTCGGCGGAAGGAACGAATCGCGCATGGCGAGAAGCGACTCCACGACCCCCGCCGCTCCGCAGGCCCCTTGCGGGTGTCCGATCATCGACTTGAGGCTCGACGCGGGTATATCGCGCGCGCGCCCGCCGAAGACCATCTTGACCGCGCGGGTCTCGATACGGTCGTTCAGCTGCGTCGAGGTTCCGTGGAGGTTGAGGTAATCGATGTCGTCGGGGCCCAACCCGGCGTCCTCGAGAGCGAGCCGCATCGCGCGCGCCGGCTCCTCGCCGTTTTCGTCGAGGCGCACGCGGTGGAAGGCCTCGCACGTCGCGCCGTACCCTAGGACTTCGCCGTAGATCGCGGCGCCGCGCGCCCTGGCGGTCTCGCGCTCTTCGAGGACCATCATCCAGGAGCCTTCGGCGATGACGAACCCGTCGCGATCCTTCGAGAACGGGCGCGAGGCGCGCTCCGGCTCGTCGTTCCAGGCGGTGGACATGATCTTCATCAGGCAAAAGCCGGTGACGATGCCGGGACCGATCGGCGAGTCGCTCCCGCCGACGAGCACGCGGTCGGCGCGGCCGTATCGGATGAGCGACATCGCATGGCCGAGAGCGTCGGTGGACGACGTGCAGCCGGTCGAGATCACGTGCGACGGCCCTCGCAGCGCGAGCACCATCGACAGCTCGCTCGAGAGGGAACCCGGCGTCGACGACGGAATCGTGTACAGGCTCACGCCCTTGGGGTCGTCGAGGTAGTACTGGCGGAACTGCTTCTCGATGAATTCGAGCCCCGCGCCCCCCGAGCCGATCACGACCGCGAAGCGGCGCCTCTCCTCGATCGGCAGCTCCGTCGTTCGCAAGCCGGCGTCCGCCACCGCCTCGAGCGAGGCGGCGACCGCCATGGGCACGATGCGCGGGACGTGCTTCAGGTCGTTGGCCGACATCACCGATGCAGGGTCGAAATCCTCGACTGTGCCGGCGATGCGGGTGGGCAGGTGATCGACCTCGAATTGCGTGATGCGGCGGACACCGCTTCGCCCGGCGCGCGTTGCCGCCCAGAACGGCTCGCGCCCGATGCCGTTCGGCGAGACGGCCCCGATTCCGGTGACGACGACCCGGCGGCCCTGCAGGGGGCGATTCTCGGTCACTTTTTGAAGTAAGCCGCGTTCTTCTCGGTGTAGTGCTTCCACTTGTCGGGCACCGCGGCCTCCTCGAAGATCGCCTCGACCGGACAGGCCGGCTCGCAGGCGCCGCAGTCGATGCACTCCGCAGGGTCGATGTAGAGCATCTCCGCCGAATCGAAGGATTCCGCCTTCTTGGTCGGGTGGATGCAATCGACGGGACACACATCGACGCAGGCCGTGTCCTTGGTGCCGATGCAAGGCTCGGTGATCACGAACGTCATGGGTCTCTCCTCATCACGAAGACTTACGACCCTGCGCGGCGACCGCCTGGGCGGCAAGCTTCACGGTGTTTTCGTCGCCGAGATAGTAATGCCGGATCGGCTTCAGCTCGCCGTCCAGCTCGTAAACCAGGGGGATCCCGGTCGGGATGTTCAGCTCGACGATCGCCTCGTCGGAGACGCCGTCGAGATACTTCACGAGCGCGCGCAGCGAGTTCCCGTGCGCCGCGATGACGAGCTTCTTTCCTGCCGACACGAGCGGCGCGATCGACCCGTGCCACGCCGGCAGGAAGCGCTTCACGGTGTCGGACAGGGACTCGGTTGTGGGAAGCTCGGCCGCGGAAAGTCCAGCGTAGCGCGGGTCGCTGCCCGGGTACCGGGCGTCGTCTCGCGCCAACGCGGGCGGCGGCGTCGCGTAACTCCGGCGCCAGATCTTCACCTGGTCCTCGCCGTACTTCGCCGCGGTCTCGGCCTTGTTCAGCCCTTGCAGCGCGCCGTAGTGCCGCTCGTTCAAGCGCCAGTCGCGATGCACCGGTATCCACATGAGGTCCATGTCGTCGAGCACGATCCACAACGTGCGAATCGCGCGCTTCAGAACCGAGGTGTAGGCCAGATCGAAGGTGTAGCCGCCCTCTTTGAGAACCTTGGCGGCGGAGTGCGCCTC
>JAYUCM010000280.1:0-8457 GCA_043740355.1 Acidobacteriota bacterium
TAGTTCGCTTTCGGCCCCATCGCGCCCCTGAGCTTGTCGGCGAGCGACCCGAAACTCTCGACCGGCGTATCGCTCTTCCTTTCGGTGTACTCGCGGACTTCGTCCTTCTCCTTGGCGTCCAAGACCGCCTTGCGGCTGAGACGAATGCGTCGTCCCGACGGGTCCACCTCGAGAACGAGCACTTCGACGTCGCCGCCGACCGGAAACGTCCGACCGATGTCCGCTTCGCGCAGGACGCCGGTCTCTTTCATCGGGATCAGCCCCGTCCGCCCCGGCGCCAGGAACACGAACACGCCGAATTTCTCGTGACGCTCGACCTTCCCGAAAAGACGAGCGCCCGGCGCGATCTCCGCTCCCGCAGGCGCCTGCGACCGCGCCTGACCGTCCGCCACGAGGGCGACGCCGATCCGCTTCTTCTCGACGTCGATGGTCAGGATCGCGAACGACCCTGTCATGCCCGCCCGGACCGACGCTTTCCACCCCTCGGACGATCCCGTCGGTGGAAACGTCGAGAGATGTGCCAACGCCTCGACCCCCGGCTGAAGCTCGACGAACGCGCCGAAATCGGCCAGACGCGTCACGCGGCCGGAGCACACCTGGCCCACCGCGTACGCCGTCTCCACCTTCAACCACGGATCGGCCTGAAGCTGTTTCAGCCCGAGCGCGATTTTCTGATTGTCGTCGTCCACGCGTAGGACCTTGACCGTGACCTCGTCGCCCGGCTTCAGGATCTCCGTCGGATTGGAAACGCGGGACCAGCCCATCTCCGAAACGTGGAGCAGGCCGGACACGCCCGCGCCGAGGTCCACGAACGCGCCGTAGTCGCGCACCGAGGCGACGCGCCCCGTGAGCACGCTTCCCGGCACGATGGAGCGGCGGAGCGCGTCCGCCTCCTCGCGCTGCTCATCTTCGAGGAGCGCGCGCCGGGAGACGACCACGTTCTTGCCTCCGTCCTTGAGCTCGAGGATGCGGAACGTGTAGACCCGTCCTTCGTGCTCGGAAGGCTCGGTGTTTCGCACCGTGTCGATCTGCGAGATCGGGCAAAAGGCGCGCTGCCCGGCGATGCGAACCTCGTATCCGCCCTTGACCGCCCTTCCCACCTTTCCTTCCACGGGAAGGCCGGCGTGGAACGCGTCCTCGAGCTGCCGCTTCGTCGCTGCGCCGCGCGCCAACCGGCGGGAGAGTTTGAGGCCTCCCGCGGTCGAGACGACCATGGCCTCGATGCGGTCGCCGACTTGCACGGAGACGTCTCCTTCGGAATCGACGAGCTCCTCGATCTCGATGGTCGCCTCGCCCTTGCCGCCGACGTCGATGAACGCCACCTCCGGCCCGATCGCGACGATCGTCCCCTCGATCGTCTGACCCTCCTCGAAGCGCTTCGCCTGGAGCGAAGCCTCGAACATCCTCGCGAAATCGTCGTCCTGGTCGGTCACGGTGCGCTCCTGTCGATGAGGACCGTCCATTGTATGCTGTGGGTCATTTTTTCCAGCGGACCGGAGGGCGCCGTGAGATCGACTCGCCTCACCGTCTCCTTCATGCTCCTCGCCGGCTTCGCCGGCGCCGCGGCGGCCGAAGAGGGCATGTGGATGCCGCAACAGATCCCCGCGCTGGCCGACCGGCTTCGCGCTTCCGGCTTCGAGGGCGATGTCCAGGCCTTCGTCGACCTGACCGGCCAGCCCATGGGGGCGATCGTTTCGTTGGGAGGATGCAGCGCCTCGTTCGTCTCGGCCGACGGGTTGATCGTCACCAACAACCACTGCGTTCAAGGCGCGCTGCAGTACAACTCCACGCCCGAACGCAATCTCCTCCTCTCCGGCTTCATCGCGCGGAAGCGCGTGGACGAGCTATCGAACGGACCCGGCTCGCGCCTCAGCGTCGTGACCCAGGTCCTCGAGGTGACCGACGACCTGAAGCGGAAACTGAACGCTACGCTCACCGACCGCAAGCGCTACGACGTCGTCGACCTGTGGACCAAGGAGCGCACCGCAGCCTGCGAGAAGGACGGCTCGCGTTGCCGGGTGGCGTCGTTTTTCGGCGGGCTCCGCTGGTTTGAGATCAAGCAGCTCGAGATCCGGGACGTGCGCCTCGTGTACGCTCCCGTCAAGGGAATCGGCAATTTCGGCGGCGAGACCGACAACTGGCACTGGCCTCGGCACACGGGCGACTTCTCCTTCTACCGCGCCTATGTCGGGCCCGACGGCAAGCCGGCGCCGTATTCCGACAAGAACGTCCCGTACCGGCCGAAGCGCTGGCTCAAGGTGTCGCCAAAGGGCGCGAGCCCGGGTGAGCTCGTCTTCGTCGTCGGGTACCCGGGAATCACGGAACGGCACCAGACATCCGCGGAGATCGAGGAGTCGACCTCGTGGACGCTGCCGCGCTCGATCCGCCGCGCCACGGAGCAGCTTCAGATCCTGGACGGTCTGAAGCGGAACGGCCCCGAGGTGTCCATCAAGATCCAGAACCGTAGCCGCGGCTTGAACAACGGGCTGACGAAGAACCGTGGGGTGCTCGACGGGCTCATCAAGGGCGGCGTCCTCGAAGCGAAGCTTGCGCAGCAGCGGGATCTTTCGCTCTGGATCGCGGCCAACCCGGAACGACGCATGGTGTACGGCGACGTCTTACCCGAGCTGCAAGCGCTGCAGGCCGAAGCCGCCAAGACCCGCGAGCGCGACGCGACCGTCTCGGACCTGCGTGGCGGGAGAAACGGCGAGACGCTCCTCGGCGCGGCCATCGACATCGTCGACACCGCTTTCAACCGGCCCAAGAAAGACATCGACCGGGAGCCGGAGTTCCAGGAACGGAATTGGACCCGGACCCGCGAGAGCTTGGAGCGCATGCAGCGGACCCTCGACCGCGACGTGGATCGGGCGCTCCTGCGTTATCGGCTCCTCGAGGCTGCGCGCCTCTCCCCGAGCGAGCGCATCGAACCCTTGGACCGCGCCGCGGGCCTTGCGCCGGGCATGAGCCCGGTCGATGCGGCCGGGGCGATCGACGCCTTCCTCGACCGGCTGTACGCCGGCACCAAGCTCTTTGACAAGGACTTCCGTCTGTCGGTTCTCGGCAAGTCGTTGAAGGAGCTCGCCGCGGTGGGAGATCCGTTCCTCGACCTCGCCGCGGCACTTCTCCCCGTGAGGGAGCAGCTGCGAGAGAAGGGCAAGACGCGCCAGGGCGCCCGCTATCGCCTGATTCCGCGGTACATGACGGCGCTTCTGGAAAAATCCGCGGGGCTCGTCGCGCCCGACGCCAACGGAACGCTCCGCGTCACGTACGGGCGCGTTCTCGGCGTGGATTCGAAAGACGGGCTCGCCTTCAAGCCGCAGACGACGCTCGCCGGCATCGTCGAGAAACAGACGGGGCAAGGCGACTTCGACGCGCCCCGGCGTGAGCTCGACGCGATCCACGCCGTCCGCGCCGGACGGGAGACGCCTTATCTCGACCCTCAGCTTCGCGACGTTCCCGTGAATTTCCTGTCCACCGTCGACACGACGGGCGGGAGCTCGGGGTCCGCCACGCTCAACGCGCGCGGCGAGCTGTGCGGCCTGCTCTTCGACGGCACGTACGACACGGTGGCCTCGGACATCCTGTACGACCCCGTGCGCACCCGCTCGATCCACGTCGATTCGCGCTACCTCCTGTGGGTGCTGACCGAAGTGGACGGCGCGACACGGCTCCTCGAGGAGCTCGGCCGTTAGGTTTTAGAGGGCCGCGCGAAAAACGACGGCGCGGAGGGTTGCCCCCCCGCGCCGCCTGGTCTTCAGACCTTCTTGAGTGCCTTGACGCCCTCGTGCACGCCCGCATCGTTGTCCTGGCAGGTAGCGGTGACCTTGTCGCCGGCCTTGAAGTTCTTGGCCTCGGCGATCGCCGCGCCCAGAAGCGGAGCGGTGTGGTTCTCACCCTTGTCGTCCTTGAGGGTGATGGTCTTGGCCTTGGCGTCGATCGAGACGACCTCGGCCGTCATGTCGTGGTCGTGCGTCTTTCCGCCGGCGTACGTCAGGGCGGGAATCGCAAGGACCAACGCGGCAATCAGGATCGCAGACAGAACGGATCCAAGTCTCTTCATGAGCGTCCCTCCATCGTCCCGGGTAGCGGGACGTGCGAGGACTATAACGTCACCCGCGCGAGCCCTGCAAACGGCGCAAGATGGGCGATACTCCGACCGTTGGAGGGGGCGTGGACGGCATCTGCGTGGGTTGCGGCATGTGTTGCGACGGAACGATGTACCGCACCGTGGACGTCGGCGCGGACGACCGGATCGAGCTCCTCGAGGCCGCGGGCCTGGTGTTTTCGACCCGTGACGAGGTGACCTCGTTCCGGCAGCCCTGTTCGGCCTTTGGCGGGGGGTGTTGCTCGGTCTATGACGGCCGGCCTTCCGTCTGCCGGGGCTATCGATGCCTGCTCTTGCGCCGCCACGAAGCCGGCGAGGTGTCGGGCGACGACGCGCTCTCGCTGATCGCACGCACGATCGCCATGCGCGATCGAGTGCGATCCGGGCTCACGGCCTACGTCGGCGCGGACGACCCCAAGACGCTCGACGGTCTCTACCGTCTGACGATGGCCAAGTTCGAGGCGCAGCCCGACCCGGCGGCCGCCCGCAAGGAACACAGCGATCTGCTGCTGACGGTCGTCGCCCTTCGCGTGATCTTGGCTCGCGAATTCGAGCCCCGGGACTCCAAGTCCCATCAGCCGGACCAGGCCGACGAGGCGACGGCGACGTCATGAAGCGCGCGCTCATCGTCGCGGCGGCCGTGCTTGCCGTCGTCGCCATCACGGCCGCGTTGATCCTGCCAAAGCTTCTCAGCCCGGAAACTTACCGCCCGCGCCTCCAGCAGATGCTCGCCGACCGCACGGGGCGCAGCGTCGCCATCGGCCCGATGCGGCTGCACGTTTTTCCCGTGCCAGGGATCACGGCGGACGGCTTCACGCTCGGCGAGGACCCCGCGTTCGGCACGGAGCCGTTCCTGAAGGCAGACCGCATCGACGCGCGCATACGGCTGATGCCGCTCTTTTCGTCGCGACTCGACGTCGTATCGTTCGACGTCGACAAGCCGGTCGCCCGGCTCCGGCGCGACGGCAAGGGGCGGTGGAACCTCGTCAGCCTGATGGAGCGGGCAGGCTCGACGGCGCCGTCCCCGGGCGGTGCGGCCGCATCCAGCACCGGCTTTGCCATCCTCATCGAGCGGTTCCGCCTCATCGACGGCAGGCTCGAGGTCACCGACGCGAAGATCATCCCGGGATCGACGCATCGCATCGAGGGGCGTGAGATCCAATTGACGCTTTCGGATCTTTCGACGACGTCGCCGATGGGGATCGACCTGAAGCTTGGTCTTACGGGACCCGGGAAGGGTGCGCTCGTGGGGCGTCTGGGCCCGCCGCCGCAAGCGGAAGGAGGCGGATGGCCGATCGACGCGCGGGTCACGCTATCGAACTTCATCGGGGGCGCCGCCGCGCCGTATCTCGCGACCTATTCGGGCTTGCGTCTGGCCGGGGGCTCGCTCGATTTCGATGCCACGTTGAAGGGAACGGCGCCCGAGAGTCTCGACGTGCAGGGAAAGGTGACGCTCAAGGCCTTGGAGATCGTCCCGCTCGGCGGCACCGGCCACAAGGCGGCGCCGCTCGACGGATCGGTCACGATCGACGGGACGTTCACGCCGCAAGAGACGCGTCTTCGCAGGGCGGACGTTCGCCTCGGCAACGCCGTGGTCACGTTGGGCGGAGCGCTGACCGACCTCCAGGGGAAGCCCAAGGCCGCCCTTCGCGCGGTGGCGTCGAACGTCGCGTTCAAAGACGTCGCGCCGATTCTGTCGCTGTTCGGCCCCCCGCTTCCGCCCGGCCTCGCCATGAAAGGCACGATCGCGATCGATGCGACCGCGCGCGGCCGTCTCGACGATCCGCTCGCGAGCGCGATCCAGGGGACCGCGACGATTTCGGGATTCGAGTTCTCCGACCCGTCCTTGACAGAGCCGGTACGCGACATCGCCGCGACCTTGGCGCTCCACGGCGATCGCGCGGAGCTTCGCGGTCTTTCCGCCTCGCTCGGCCGGAGCCGCGTGACCGGGGCGTGCACGATCAGCCGATTTGTCCGTCCCGTGCTCGACGTCGACCTCGTCGTGCCGATTCTCGATGTCGACGAAATCCTGTCGTTCCTCCCGGCCTCGACGGCTACGCCTCAGCCTGCGGCAGCTCCCGCGAGCGGGGCGGCCCCGTCCACTCTTCGCGAGGTCACCGTGCGTGGCAGCCTGGCCGTCAACGAAGCCAAGGCGATGAACTTGAAGCTGACCGGAGCGCGCGCGCGCCTCGAGCTGACGGAAGGCGTTGCCCGGTTGCACGAGGTGTCCGCCCGGCTCTACGGCGGCACTTTGGCCGGCGACGTGACGGCGGGCCTGGTCGATGCCGGGCCGCCGTTCGCGATGAACGGGAAGGTGCAAGGGGTCGATTTCAACGCGCTGTGCAGCGACTTCTCGAAGGACCTCCGAGGTCTCATTTTCGGAACGCTCGAGACGTCCCTCGACGTGAAGGGGCGCGGGCTCGACACGCCGGCGCTTCGAAAGAACCTGACCGGCGGCGCGATCCTGGCCCTCCGGAACGGGAAGCTCACCTCGTTCGGGTTCCTCAAGCAGCTCGCCCAGGTCCTCGAAGCGGCCGGAGGACGCGGAATCGGGAAGGACGAAACGCCCTTCGACTCGTTGACCGCGACGTTCGACATCGGCAACGGGCGCGCCGCGACGAAGGACCTGCGGCTCGACAGCGCCGATCTCGACATCAACGGCAAGGGCGCGATCGGGCTCGACCAGTCGATCGGCATGGATGTCGGCGTCGTGCTTTCCGAAGCGGTCAGCGCCGACATGGTGGCGAAGACCGCGAAGCTCAGGTCGTTCGTGAACCGCAAGGGAGAGCTCGCGCTGGACCTCAAGGTCGGCGGCACGCTGCAGAAGCCGTCGATCGGCGTCGACCCCAAGATGTTGAAGCGCGCCGCCGAGGACGCTCTCAAGAAGAAGGCGACGGATGTCCTCCGTCATCTGCTGGACAAGGACAAGCCGTAAACCGTTCGCACCGCCCTGGGCGCTTGCGTAGAGTGCAGGCATCGCCTACATTGGATGCATGCAGTACACGATTCGCGGTATTCCAGATCGGCTCGACACCGCCCTTCGCGAGCGCGCCCGCGCCGAAGGCAAGAGCCTCAACGAGATCGCACTCGACGCCCTGGCCGGCGGGCTCGGCATAGGGCGCGAGCTCACCGTCCGCAGGGATCTCAGCGACATCGCCGGCACCTGGCGTAAGGACGCCGAGCTCGAGGCGGCACTCGCGGCGCACGATCGCATCGATTCCCGGCTGTGGAAATGAAGGTCGCGCTCGACACCAACCGCTACGTCGATTTGTGCAAAGGGGTCGCGCCGACGGTCGAGCTACTCGCTTCCTCCGACGCGGTCTTCATCCCGTTCGTCGTCGTTGCCGAACTTCGCGCCGGCTTCGCGGTCGGCCGGCGCACATCCGACAACGAGCGGATCCTGCGGCGGCTTCTCGCGAAGGAAGGCGTTCGTGTCCTTTACCCCGACGATCGAACGACACAGCAATACACCGCCATCTACCGGCAGCTGAGGCGCCAGGGCACACCGATCCCGACCCACGACCTGTGGATCGCGGCGCTCGTGCTCCAGCACGATCTCGTCTTGCACTCGCGCGACCGGCACTTCGATCATCTTCCGCAGATCTCGAGGGTCTGAAGCACGTGGGGCGCGCGCAAGGCCCGGGGGGCCCGCGCCGCGGTCAATTGGCCGGCGGGTTGGCCTTCACGTCGTCGAACGACCTCTGCGCCGCGTCGCGCACCTTGCGCGCATCGTCGAGACGCCCTTCGGCCCAGTGCAGCCGGGCCCCGCCGTCCATCCCCGCAATCGTCTGAGCGTCTTCGGGCGATAGCTTCGGGCGCGGGAGAAAGGGGTTCTTGAACTCGAGGACGGTGCGCTCCCAATCGGCCACCGAGGCGTTCGCGTTCGCGAGGTCGGCGTCGGATTCCTTCAGGCGGCGCTGGTAGTCCGCCCTCCGGGCCTCGCCGTCTTGCATCCACCGCAACGCGTCGGCGGACCTGTCGGCCGGCTTCGCGTTCGGGTCAGCGACGGGCGCGGGCGCGGGTGGCGTCGTATCCGGGGGTTTCGTATCCGGCGTGGCAACAGGCTTGGCTGCCGGCGCCCCGGTGTTCGCCGCGACGGCCGGCGCGTCAACGGTGGCTGCCGACGACGGCACCGCGGTCGGAGTCGGCGCGGGATTCTCCGCGGAATTGGAGGCGGCGACGGGCGGAGGCGCTGGCGCTTCGCGGGCACCGCCGCCGCAGCCCGTCAGGGCAATGGCGGCGAGGCCGGCGACCAACGGTTCCCAGAAACACGATGCGGGGCGTCGGCTCATCGGTCGCTCCTCCGTGAGTCTTCCGCCCCGCACGTTAACGCGAAGCCGGGCCGTTGTCAC
>JAYUCM010000281.1:0-8457 GCA_043740355.1 Acidobacteriota bacterium
CGGTCCCGGACTCGAACCGAGGACGTCCTGCGTGTAAAGCAGGTGCTCTACCAACTGAGCTAACCGCCCGCGCCGAGTGTAGCCCGAGCGCCTATACTCCGGCATATGCAAGGCGCGATCGTTTTCGGCTTGGTGCTCGGCGCGCTCATAGCCGCCGCCGGCCCTCCCGATGCGCCGACCCCCGCGTCCCCGGCGTCCGGCCAGATGCGCGGCACGATCTCATACGGCCGTCACGCGCCCGCGGTGGGGGCGATCGTCATCGTGCGACCCGAAGGCGGCGCGTCGCCCGTCCGCGCGGCGACGACGGGAACCACGGGAACGTTCGCCTTCGACGGGCTCGCCGACGGAGCGTACCGGGCCGAGGTCCGCCGCGAGGGTTTTGCTCCCGTCGTGAAGTCGGGGATCCAGGTGCGCGCGCCGTTTCGCGCGGTGGTCGAGGTCCTCCTCGTGCGTGGCGAGACGCCGCAAGAGGCGGCACAGCCCGGCGGGGCGGTCGAAGGAATCGCGTCGCTCACCGGAACGATCCGCGTCGCCGGAGGCGCGCCGGTCGCCGAGGTTCGCGTGAGGCTGACGCGCCGCGGTGGCGCCGACGATGCGCACACGCTCCTGACCGACGCGATGGGCGGTTTCGCAGTGCGGGAGCTTTCGGCGGGCCGTTGGCGGCTCGACGTTCAGGGCGCAGGGCTGCTTCCCCTTCGCGCCGATCTCGATCTCGCGGGGGACGTGGCGCTCGAAGCGCAGCTTGCCGCGCAACCCGCCAACTACCGTCCCCTGCCGCAGGATCTGATCGTGCCCGAGGATGTGATCCCGCCCGCCGCTCCGTAGCGGCGATTCACTTCGGCGGCGCGGTGCCGATCGCCGGGCGTACCGCAAAGTAGCCGCGTCGCGCGCGCACCGACCAATCGGGATTCTTGGATTTCACCTCGAGCTTGATGAAGCGGCCGTCCCACTTGTCATTGGTCGTCGCGTAGGAGAGGTAGTACTGCCGCCGCAGCTCCTCGGCGATCTTGCGGTAGACCTCGGCGAGCTGGCTCGCCTTCCCGACGAAAAACGCGCGCCCCCCGGTCGTCTCCGAGAACTCCTTGAGGACGCTTTTCTTCACTTCGCCTAAACCGATTCCGTAAAGAAGGACGTTCTGTCCCTTGGCTTCCTCGAGGATCCGCTTGTAGGCGAACTGGCTCGAGGTGTCGTCACCGTCGGACAGAAGGACGATCGCCTTGCGCCCCTCGATGCCGCGAAGCTTCCTGAAGGCGGCGTGCAAGGCGTCGAACAGCGCCGTCGAGCCCAAGGCTTCCGTGCTGTTGACCGCCTCTTTGAGCGCCGCCTGATCCGAGGTCAGCTCTTGGAGGAGAAAGACCTTGTCGTCGAAATCGATCACGAGCGCCCGATCCTGCGGGCGGAGCGTCTCGACGAACGACGCAGCGGCCTGATGCACTTCTTTCATCGCGTCGCGCATCGAGCCGGAGCTGTCGAGCACGATCGCCATCGTGATCGGACGGTCCTCGAGGAGGAAATCGCGAATGGTCTGCGGAGCGCCGTCCTCGAAGACCGTGAAGCTTTCCTTCGTGAGATCGCCGACGAGCTTGTCGGAACGATCCGTGACCGTCACCCAGAGGATGACGCGATTCACCTCCTCGAACGACTCGACCGTGATCTTGCGGGTCACGACCACGTCGCTGACCGAGAAGCCGTCGCGGTGGTAGAGGACGGCGCGGATCACCCAGGCCTTGCTCTCCTCGCCGAAGTCGTGCACGCACTCGTACGGCGGCTCACGGTCGACGAAGATCACCTTGTCCTTGACAAGGAATTCGACGCGGTCCACGTCGATCGGAGCCTCCGCCTTGACCTCCGCACGTAGTGTCGTGCGCCCGAGGACGAAATCGTCCGCCGCGGGGGCGACGATGGTGATCGAGAAGCCGCGCCGCTTGGCTGCGTCCTGCGCCGCTGCGGGCGCCGCCATGGCCAGGACGAGGAGAATCAAGACGAGGCGTCTCACGGCGCGGCGCCCGGGGTCAGCTCGGAGAGCACGCGCCGCACCTGCTCGGCGGACGCACCCGTCGGGTACGCCGTCAGGAACGCCCGGTAGGTCGCCGCCGCGCCCGCGGCGTCGCCCATCCGCAGGAGCGCGTTGCCGATGTAGAGCTTCGCCAACGGTTGCGCGGGCTCGATGGCGAGCGCGCGCTCGAACGCTTCCTTCGCCTTCGCGTCGTCGCCCAGCCGGGCGAGGGAGGCACCGTCGTTCACCTCCAGGTCGGCGCGCCTCTCCGCGTGTGCGAGCTCGGCATAGAGCTCGTGCGCCTCGCGGAAACGTCCCGCGCGGAAGAAATAGAAGGCGAGCCGCTCGCGATCCGGTCCGACGGGTGCCGCCGCGGCGAGAAGCTCCGCCGCGCCGTCGAAGCGACCCTTCGCCGCTTCGAGCCGCGAAAGCGCCGCGCGGTCCGCCGGGGTTGCCGAGCCCGCGGCGATCAGCGCTACGAGCGCCGCGCCGCGGTCGCGCTCGGCGGCCATCGCGGCGCGTTGCTTGGTCAGCTCGTCGCGGCTGCGACGGTCGAGCCGCGCGTCGGCCAGCGCCACGTCGAGCTGCTGAAGCGCAGCGTCGTAGTCGCCTCGGCGCCGGGCGATCTCCGCGAGTCCGACTCGCGCCGCGGGAAGGGCGGCGTCGATGGCGATCGCCGCCTGAAACGACGCTTCGGCGCCGGCGACGACCCCCATCCCGAGGAGCACCTCGCCCAGCGTCACTCGATGCTCGGGATCGGTGGGCTCGAGCTCGATCGCCTTGCGAATCGTCGACACGGCCTCGTTCGAGAACCCGAGCTTCCCATAGGCGGCGGCGAGCCGGTCGAGCCCGGGGCCGAAGTCGGGGCGCACCGAGACCGCCTCGACGAGCAGCTTCACCGCGTCGTCGAACTTCCCCGCGCGCAAGTAGAGGTCTCCCAAGTGCGTGTATGCCGGGGCGAACCCCTTGTCGCTCGCAAGCGCACGCTCATAAAGGGCGATCGCCTTGTCGTCGTCGGCCTGAGCCTCCGCGACGCGGGCGAGCCCGTCGAGCGCAGCGGCGTACTCCGGGCGGAGCTTCCCGGCCTTGACGTAGTAGGGCTGCGCCTCGTCGGTGTCTCCCTGCGCAAGCCACGCGTCGCCGATCGCGATGTTGGCCTGCAAATGGTCTGAGTCGAGATCGAGCGCGATCTTATAGGCCTCCACCGCCTCCGCGTAGCGCCGGTCCCCCGCGAGCGCGAGACCGAGGTAGTGGTGCGCGGCAAAAGAGTTCAGGCTGATCGCGGCCGCCTTCTGCAGCGGGACGATCGCGCCCCGGTAATCGGCGCGGTTGTAGGCGGCGACGCCCTCGTTGAGGAGCTTGAAAGCGTCCTTGCGGACGTCGTTGGCCTTCCCGGCGAGGGCCGCCGTCACGGCGGACGCCGCGACCACCAGGGTGACGAACGGAACGCCGCGCCGCATGACTTCAGAATAGGGGACACTCCCCTTTTCTCCAATAGAGGACACGTCCCTCTTCCGAGTTCGATTGACCTCACCGCGGCACGCTCGCGCGCGGTCCTGTCTCCGCGCGCTCGCTCCGCCGGATCGCTCGCTCGAGCGGAACAACCGCTCGCGATCCAGAGGGCCTCGTCGCGGTCAGTCGAACTCGGAAGAGGGACGTGTCCTCTATTGGAGAAAAGGGGAGTGTCCCCTAAACGGCTCGGTCGCTGACGATGGCGCCGTCCTTGATCTCGACGATGCGCCCCGCGCGCCGCGCGAGCGCGGCGTCGTGCGTTATGACGATCATCGTGCGCCCCTGCTTCCAGAGCTCTTCGAACAATGACATCACATCGCCGCCGGAGGAGGTGTCGAGGTTTCCGGTCGGTTCGTCGGCGAGCACGATGTCGGGGTTCATCGCGAGCGCGCGCGCCACGGCCACGCGCTGCATCTGCCCCCCGGACAGCTCCGTCGGCCGGTGCTCCATGCGGTCTGCGAGGCCGACTTTCTCGAGCAGCGCGTGGACGCGCTCCTTGCGCTCCTTCCGTGCGACGCCTCCGAACATCAACGGCATCTCCACGTTCTCGAAGGCGGTGATTTGCGGCAGGAGGTTGAAATTCTGGAAGACGAACCCGACGCGCTGGTTGCGGATCTTGGCGAGCTCGTTCTTGTCGAGACCGGCGACTTCCTTGTCGCGCAGCAGGTACGTCCCTTGGGTCGGCGTGTCGAGGCAGCCGATGAGATTCATGAGCGTCGACTTCCCCGAGCCGGAAGGACCGACGATCGCGACGAATTCGCCGGCGCCGATGTTGAGGTCGACGCCTTTCAAGGCCTCGACGCGGATCTTTCCCGTGTCGTACACCTTCGTGATCCGGCTCATCGTGATGACGCCCGTGGTCTGGGTCCGTGGCCGTTCCAGGGTCGCGCTCATGCGAACCTCACTCGTAGCGCAGCGTCTGCGCAGGATCGATGGATGCGGCGCGACGCGCGGGGAAGTACGCGGACAGCAACCCGATCGCCCCGAGGATCGCGGCCGCGATCGCTCCGACGGCGGGGGAGAGGGTCGGCTTACCGAGGAACTCCAGCGCCTCGTTCCCTTCGGTCGGAACGAAGCCGAGCGCGATGATGATCGCCATCGAAAAGAGAAGTCCCAAGAGCCCTCCCAAGATCGTGTACGCGAGACCTTCGAGAACGAGCGGGCCGGTGATCCACGCCGGGCGTGCGCCGAGAGCCATCTTGACGCCGATCTCGCGGGTTCGTTCCTTGACCGTGGCGTACATGATGTTCGCGACGCCCACGCCGCCGATCATCAACGTCAGGCCGCCGATGATCCCGAGGAAGCCCTGGATGCCGAGGAGGATGTTGCGCATGACCTTCTGCCCCGCAACCGTGTCCCAGTCGCGAATGGCGCGGTCGTCTTCGGGATCGAATCCGTACTTCGCTGCGAACACTTTGCGCACCTCGTCCAGGGCGGTTTTCATCGTCTTGGGGTCGCCGGCGCGAATGACGAGGTTCGCCAGGTACTTGCGTCCGATCTGCGCCTGAAACGTCGTGATCGGGATCACCGCGTGGTTCTTGTCCGGCCCGCCGTAGCTCCCCATCTGCAAGCGTTTCTCGAGGACGCCGACGACGGTGTACGGGATGGCGTTGATCAGCATCTGCTTGCCGACCGGATCGCCGTCGCCGTAAAGGTCGTGGGCAAGCTCGCCTCCGATGAAGGCGACGCGGCGGCGCAACGCGATGTCCTCGCCGTTCAAGAAGCGCCCGCCCGGCACGGGGACGTGGTTGCGCAGCTCGCCGTAGGCGGCCTCGGTGCCGATGAGCTGGGCGTTGACCGTCTTCTTCCCGTAGGTGAAGTTGGTTCCCCACGTGACGAACTCGCCGATGGCGCCGTCGAGAAGCGGCACGCGTTCCCGCAGGAGCGGGGCGTCCTCGGGAAGGAAGTGGAGGCTTCGCCCCGCCGGAAGTCCCTGCCAGTTCTTCGTCGTCTCCGAGGCCCAGAGCACGGCGATCCCGTCCCCCATACCCCGGTTGGCGACCGTCAGCTGGTCGCTCAGTCCCTGTCCGAACGCCAGGAGCAGCAACAGCGAGACCGAGCCCCAGGCGATCGAGGCGATCGTCAAGACCGCGCGCTTCTTTTGGAGTCGCGAAGAGGTGAGGAACAGGTTGAAGACGACGTTGACGCCGCGCATGTCCGGCACCTAGAGCTTCATCGCCACGACGGGATCGAGGTTCGCGGCATCGCGGGCGGGGAAGTAGCCGGCGAAGAGTCCGACTGAGCCGAGAAGGCCCGCGGTCAAGGCCGCCACCATCGGCGAGACCGTCGGGTTGCCGACGTACTCCGCGAAGCCGAGGGCGGGGAACGCGGCGCAGATCGCAAACGTCATCCCGAGGCCGATCGCGCCGCCGACGCCCGTGATCAGCAAGGTCTCGAGCATGAACTGGAGCAGGATCGATCCGGGGCGCGCGCCCAGCGCCATCTTGATACCGATCTCGCGCGTGCGCTCCTCGACGACGACGTTCATGATGTTCGAGACCCCGATCCCGCCGACAACGAGAGTCAACGAGCCGACGATCCCGAGAAACGCGCGAAAGCTCAGCATGAACGTGTTCAGGAACTGGAAGTTCTCCGTCGTGTCCCAGATGCCGATGGCTTCCTTGTCCTTGGGATCGAATCGGTGCTTGCCCGCCACGACCTCGAGCACTTGGCTCTTCAGCGACTCGGTCTTGTTCGCGTCGGTCGCCTTGAAAATGAACTCGTCGACGTATTTCTGCCCGGTCAGCGCGCGATGGGTCGTCCCGGGGATGAACACGTTGTCCTTGTCGCGCCCGCTGTAGCTCGAATCCTGCGGTTTCTTGACCATCACGCCGATCACGAGAAACGGGGACCCGTTGAGGTAGATCGTCTTGCCCACGGGATCGGTCGTGCCGAAAACGGTTTCGGCAAGGTCGTTGCCGAGAAACGCCACGCGGCGCCGTCCGTCCCAGTCGAGCTCGTCGATCCACCGTCCGCCTTGGACCGGCACGATCGTGCGCAACGAAGCGAAGACGGGCGTGATGCCGTGGACGTCGACCGCCATCGTCTTCTTTTCGTAGACCAGCTTGAAGGACGCTTCGTACTCGCTGGAAACCGCTTGGAGCCCGTCGGTCTTGGCGCGGATCAACTGCATGTCGTCCTCGTCCAAGCGGATCCGGCGACCCTTCCCCAAGCCTTCGAAGGGAAGCGACGTGCGTGAGGGCCATGCGATGCAGATGTTCTCGCCCAAGCCGGCCGAGTTCTCGTAGATCTGCTGGTGGAACCCCCGCCCGAACGCGAGCAACAGGCTCACCGCGGCCGTCCCCCAGACGATCCCGAAGGTCGTCATCAGCGTGCGCATCTTTTGCGAGCGGAGGTCGCGCAGCAGCTGCCGGAACTGGAGCCAGAACGCCACTAGAAGTCGCTCTTAGGCTTCGGCGGACGCTGGACGACCAAGTCACCCTTCTTCAGCCCGGAAACGACCTCGCAATTCAGGCCGTCGGAAAGGCCCGTCGCAATTTCGACCTTCTTCGCCGGGGACTTCGGTCCGGGGCCGGGAATCTCGACGAAGGCCTTCTTGCCGCCGTCCTCGAAGACGATCACGCGCTCGGGCACGAGGAGGATGTCCTTCTTCTCTTTGATCACGAGATCCGCGTTCGCCGAGTAGCCGGCCCGAAGAACCAAGCTCTGACCGCGGTCGAGCTCGATTTCGACCTCGAACAGTTTGGCGTTGTCCTTCTCGGTCGCCTGCGGCGCGATGCGCGTGAGCTTCCCCGTGATCGTGGCCTCCGGAAGGGCGCCGATGCGCAGCCGCGCGGGCAGGCCGACTTTGAGTTTCCCCACGTCGATCTCGTCGACGGTCCCCTTGAAAATGAGGTCCTTCATCTCGGCGATCGACGCCAGATCGGTTCCGGCCTGGTAAGTCGTCAACGGAACGACCGGATCTCCGGGGTTCGCGAGCCGCTCCAGGAGCGTTCCGGCGGCCGGTGCGCGCACGACCGATTCCATCCCCGCACCGCCTCCCTGGATGCGCCCCTTCTGGAGGAGCTCCAGGTTGTCCTTGGCCTGCGCGAGCTCGATGCGGGCCTGGTCGAACACCTGCCGCTTCACGTCGTGATCGCCGCGGGAGAGAATGCCGGAGAGCGACAGCTCGTTGGCGCGATCGACCTCTCGCTGGGCCTGATCGTACGTGCTTTGCGCGCGCTCGAGATGGCGCTCGGCCTCGACCCGCTCGGAGGGGGTCGGGTCGGGCACGATGTCGAACAGCGGATCGCCCGCGAGCACCCTGTCGCCCACCTCGGCGTGGCACCTCTTGACGATTCCGGAGATCTTCGACTTGACGTGAAACTTGAGGCGCGGCTCGATCTTGCCCACCGCCACCGCCTTGTCCGTGATGGAACCGCTGACGACCTCGATCTTCTTGAGTCCGTCGTCCGCGCCGCTCCGGCTCTGCATCCACGCGTACGCCCCGACCACGGCACCCGCCAGGACAGCCAGGACGATGAGGATCTTGACCACCTTACCCATGAGAAGGCCCCTCCCGATGTCCGACGCCTGCTCGTAATACGTCCGAGCCCGCCGCCTGGTTCCTCGAGCGCCGCGAGAATCCGGAATCGGTTTGACGGGCACTCTCGTTGTTCGGATACTCGTCAACTCGGCCGACGCCGTGAGGAGAGCGACCGATGGCTCGTTTTTGTCGTGAAGGAGCCGGAGAACGCCTGTTCGCGCCGGTTGGATCCATTCTTCTCCTCACGGCCGCCGCCTGTTCCGCGGGCCATGCGGGCTCTTCGGGAGCCGGCCCGCATCCAGGGGAGCCCCGCGAGCTCACGGTGCATCGCGGACGCTTCGAGGATCGGTTCCTCTTGACCGGGCAGCTCGTCGCGGTCAATGCCGACAACCTCGTCGTTCCCCGCATCCCGTCCTGGCAGACGACGGTTCGCTGGCTCGAGACCGAGGGGGCCGTCGTCGCG
>JAYUCM010000282.1:0-8443 GCA_043740355.1 Acidobacteriota bacterium
GCGCTCCAGCACGCGGGCGCACCCGCCGACGCCGGATTCCTGGCGCGGGCGCTCCTCGAGTCGGGGGACCGCGTGAAGTTCGCGCGGGTCGAGGCGGGCCCCTCCGACTGCCGTACCGCCGTCGAGGAGGCCTACCGGCTCGTCGATCTGACGAAACCCCGCGAGGAGGACGTCGCCGCCCCCTCCGCTGCGGCGGCGCCATGACCTGGGCGACCCCGTGGGCACTGGTCCTCCTGCCCCTTGCCGGCGTCGCGATCTGGCTCCTCACGCGCCGGTTGCGCTCGGGTGGTCCGCGGCTCGCGTTTCCGGACGCCGCGGGCCTGGCAGGCCTTCCGGCCAGTCCGTGGGTCCGGCTCGAGCGGACGCTGCCGTGGCTCAGGGGCGGCGTCATCGTGCTCGCGGTCGTCGCGCTCGCGCGCCCGCAGGCCGGCTCCTCCCTCACCACGGTGTCGTCGAACGGAGTGGACATCGTCATCGCGCTCGACATCTCGGGATCGATGCGGTGCGAGGACACGCGACCCAAGAACCGGCTGGCGGTCGCCAAGGAGTGCATCGCCCGGTTCGTCGCGGGGCGCCCCGAAGACCGGCTCGGCATCGTCGCGTTCGGGAGCGTTGCGACGACGCGGTGCCCCCTGACCCTCGATCACGAGATGCTGATGCGGTTCGTCGAGGAGCTCGATTTCGCGCCCCCGGGCGAGGATCGCACGGCGCTCGGGATGGGCTTGGCGACGGCGGTCAACCGGATGCGCGCGTCGAAGGCCAAGAGCAAGGTCGTGGTGCTCGTCACCGACGGCCGGAGCAACGCCGGACAGCTCGGGCCCGAATCGGCGGCGGAAGCGGCGCGCGCCCTGGGCTTCAAGGTGTACACGATCGGCGTCGGATCCGACGGGGAGGTTCCCTGCCTCGTGGACGACCCGCAGGGGGGGCGGCGCTACGTCAACGTGCAGGCGGACTTCGACGAGCCCGGCTTGCGCAAGATCGCGGAAACGACGGGGGCGCGCTATTTCCGCGCGGCGGACGCCGACGGATTCGCGAAAGCCTTCAAAGAGATCGACGCCCTCGAGAAGACCGAGATCGAGAGCCGCATGCGCATCCTCTATACGGAGAAGTTCGGGCTGGCGCTGCTCCCCGCGGGGCTCCTCTTGGGCTTCGAGCTCCTGCTCGCGGGAACGCGCCTCAGGAGGATCCCCTGATGCGATTCGCCGAGCCCGCCATCCTCTGGGCGCTTCTCGCCGTGCCGCTCCTGGCTGCCCTGGCGCTGGGCGCCGGGCTGCGTCGTCGTCGGGCGCTCGCCGCCTTTGCGGGCGGCGCGTCCCACGTGGCGCGCTTTCGAGGCGAAGTCAGCGCCAACCGGCGCGCCGCGAAGCTGATCGCCTTGCTCGTCGCGGCGACCGCCGGGATCGTCGCCGCGGCCCGGCCGCAGTGGGGACACGGCACGGAGACCATCACGCGCAAGGGGATCGATCTCGCGATCGTTCTGGACACGTCGAAGAGCATGGCCGCCGCCGACGTGGCGCCGTCACGCTTGGCGCGAGGGGTGCGCGCCGCCTCGGGCCTGTTGGACCGTCTGGACGGCGACCGCATCGCGCTCGTGACGTTCGCCGGCAAGCCCGCGATCGCGTGTCCGCTGACGCTCGACCACGAGGCGGTGCGGCTGTTCCTGGACGCCGTCGACGTCGAGGCGGTCTCCGTTCCGGGGACCGCGCTCGCCGCGGCGGTCCAGGAAGGGGTTCGCGCGCTCGGCAGCCGCGCGGCCGAAGGGACGGAGGCGAAGGGCAGGGCTCTCATCGTGATCAGCGACGGCGAGGACCACGAAGGGGGCGTCGAGGGGGCGATCGCAACGGTCAAGCGCGCGGGTGTCGTCGTCTACGGGGTGGGTTGCGGCACCGATTCGGGCGCGCCGATTCCCGAAGGGGAATCAGGCGCGTACAAGAAGGATGCGGGAGGAAAGCTGATCACGACCCGCCTCGACGAGCGGCCGCTGCGGACTCTCGCGATCGAGACCGGCGGCAAGTACTACCGCGCCACGGCGGCGGAAGGCGAGGTCGAGGAAATCGCCAAGGCGCTCTCCGCAATGGACGCTTCGGGCTCGGGAACCGTGCTGAAAACCCGTTGGGTCGAGCGCTTCCAGATCCCGCTCGCGCTCGCGCTCGCGGCACTGGTGTTGGAGTTCCTGATCTCCGACCGGAGGGTATCGTCGTGACACGCCCGCTGGCTGTCGTGCTCCTCGCCGGGTTGTCGACGCTTCTCGGCGGCGAGGCGCATCGGCGAACCGAGAAAGGGAACGCGCACTACCTCAAGGGGGAAACCGAGCCCGCCCTTTCGGAGTACCAGAAGGCGCAGGCGGCGGTCCCCGAGGCGCCGCAGCTGCACTACGACATCGGAAACGTCCTCTACCGCCAGGAGAACTGGGCGGGCGCGGCCGAGGCGTACGAGCACGCGCTGGGCACGGCGGGCCCGGACCTTTCCGCGCACGCGGCGTACAACTTGGGGAATGCCCTGTTCCACGACGAGAAGTACGACGCCGCCGTCAAGGCCTATACGCGCGCGCTCAAGGGGGCCCCGCGAGACGCCGACGCGAAGCACAACCTCGAGATGGCGCTTCGCGCTCTCGAACAGAAGAAACAACAGCAGAAGCAGCAGAACAAGTCGGATCAACAGAAGCAGGATCAAAAGCAGGATGAGAAGCAGCAACAGCCGTCGGGCTCGGGCCAGGACGACAAGAAGCCGAAGGACGACAAGACACCGGAGAGCGGCCCCAAGACCCCAGGGAAGCAGCCCGATCCGAAGTCCGGCGGGATGACGCCGAAGGAAGCGGAGAAGCTCCTCGATCGCCTGAAAGACCAAGAGAAGCAGAACGTGAAGCACGAGCAGGCGCGACGTCCGAAGGACGACGAGACCCCGGAGAAGGACTGGTGATCCGCCCGCTCCTCGTGCTCGCCGCACTCGCGGCCTCGACGGTCGGCGCCGCAGACGACGTGCACGTCTCGGCTTCGGTCCTCCCGCGGGGGAGGATCTCCGAAACCACGCAGGTCAGGCTGGTGATCCGCGTTGACGGGTCGTCGATCCCCGAAGTGACCTCGCCCAAGCTCCCGTCCATGAAGAATCTGCGGGTCACGGGGGGCCCGTCCTCCGCGCGCAACTCCTCGTACACCTTCGACAACGGCCGCATCATGAGCTCGAGCGCCCTCACGCTGACGTACTTCCTCGTCCCTAGCACGTCAGGGCCCGCCGAGATCCCGCCGTTCGACGTCGTCGTGGGCGGGACCGCCTACCGCACCCAACCGCTGCACTTCAATGTCGAGGCCGGCCGCACCGGTCCCGCGCCGGCGACCCCCCAGGCCCGAGGGCCGGGGGACGACGGCGGGGGCGACGACGTCGCAGACGCCTCGGTCGACGTCTTCTTGCAGGCCAAGCTCGGCGCGCCCTCCGTCTTCAGCGGCCAACCGGTCCGCCTCGATGTCACGCTGTACGCGGCGGCGCCTGTGAACGGGTTCACCTGGACCGACGTCCCGTCGCTGCCGGGTCTCTGGGCGGAGGACCTTCCGGTCGATCCCGGCGGCGACCGCCGCGTCGTGACGATGAACGGCCGCCAATACAACGCGTATCCCGTGGCCCGAAAGCTCGTCGTCCCGACGCGCGCGGGCCCGCTCGAGATCCAGCCGTTCTCCGCGCAGATTCAGGTGCGCCGGCCGACGCACGATCCGTTCGCCTCCTTCTTCTCGCTCGGCGGCTTCGTCAACATCGTGCGGCGCACCGGAGCGCTGAAGCTCGACGTCAAGCCTCTTCCCGAGGCCGGCCGTCCCGCCGATTTTTCCGGCGCGGTGGGCTCGTTCCGGTTGAAGACGGTCGCCGACCGAACTTCGCTGGACTTGGGTGATGCCGTCGCCGTGCGCGTCACGATTGAAGGCGAAGGGTCGCTGCAGTCGGCGGCCGCCCCGACGCTCGCGGCACCCCCCGAGGTCAAGGTCTACGAACCGAAGACCTTGGAGGACGCGATGACCGGGGCCGACCATCTGGGCGCACGCAAGACGTGGGAATGGGTCGTCGTCCCGCTGACCCCCGGCGCCGTGAAGATTCCCGGGCCCTCGTTCGGCTATTTCGACCCGGCATCCGGAAGCTACAAGCAACTGAACGCGGAGATCCCCGAGCTGACGGTCCGGCGCGGCAGCTCGAGCGGCGAGGCGGTCGCGTCGCGCGGCGAGGTCCAGGCGAACACGAAGGACATCGCATTCTTGAAGATGCGCCGCGGGTCGCTCCATGAGGCAAGGCCGCCTCTCCACAAGAGGGGAGGATTCGTGGCGCTCCTCGTGCTGCCGCTGCTGCTCGCGCCCGCGGGCATCGCGTACGGACGCCGTCGCGAAAGGTTTCTGAGGGACCACGGGTTCGCACGCGCGCGCCGCGCCGCGCGGAAGGCGGCCAAGAGGCTCGACCGCGCCGCGCAAAGGGCGGGCGACTCGCCGGCTTCGTTCCACGAAGAGGTCGCGGGCGCGCTCGTGGACTACGTCGCGGACCGGGCCAACCGCCCGGCCGCGGGGCTGACCTACGACCAGCTCGACGACATCCTCGCGGCCAGGGGCGTGCCGCCGGAGCCGCGGCGGCGCTATCGGGCCTGTCTCGAGACCTGCGATTTCGCCCGCTTCGTCCCGGCTTCCGGGCAGCCGCAGGCCGTCGCCGACCTCGTGGCCGAGGCGCGCGCGATCCTGCGCGCACTCGAGGACGTGGAATGACCCGGCGCGCGATGGGCACCGTGCTGGCCTTCACGGTCCTGCTCGGCACCGCTTGGGCGGCTCGCGCCGAAAGCCCGGAAGCGACTTTCGACGCGGCGTGCCGCGAGTACGAACAGGGGCATTGGGACGCCGCCGCCGAGGGATTCCGCAGCCTTTTGCGGTACGGTCTCAGCGATGCGCGCCTCGAGTACAACCTGGCCAACGCCGAGTACAAGCGGGGCCATCTCGGAGAGGCGATCCTCCACTACGAACGCGCGCGACGCCGGGCTCCGGCCGACGCCGACATCGTCACGAACCTCGCGATCGCAAGGGCGAGGATCCGCGACGTGGTGGAGGACGAGGACGCCGCGGGCGTGCTCCGCGCCGTGCGCGCCGTGCAAGACCGGCTGGGCGTCTCCGCCCAGGCGGGGCTGCTCGTCGCCTGCGTGTGGCTCCTGGCGGCGATCGTGGCGTGGTGCGGATCGCGTGCGGGAGGGTTCACGCCCGGTTGGGGTTGGACGCTCGCGGGGACGATGTTGGCGACGGTCCTCGTGTTCCTGTCCTGGCGCTCGAGCTGGTCGCGACTCGACGGCACGCCGCGCGCCGTCATCCTGAAGCCGTCGGTCGAGGCGCTGGCGGGTCCCGGCCTCAACAACGCGGCGCTCTTCACGCTGCACGAAGGGACTGCGGTGACGATCGAGAGCGAGCGGGAGAGCTGGCTCCAGGTCACGCTGCCGAACGGCCTCACCGGCTGGGTGGAGCGCGATGCCGCCGAACGGATCTGAACGCGCCGGTCCGCCGGAAGCTGCGGCACCGCTCGGCATCTACGCTCACTTCCCGTTCTGCGCGGTGCGCTGCACGTACTGCGACTTCCCGACCGTCGCCGGGCGCGACGACCGGATCGAGGCGTACCTCGACGCGCTGATCGCCGAGATCCGCTCGTCGCAACCCGATGCGGCGGGGGCTGCGGACACGATCTTCTTCGGCGGCGGGACGCCCTCGCGGATGAGCCCGCGCCAGGCGGCCCGCGTGCTCACGGCGATCCGGGAGCGGTTCGACGTATCGGACGACGCGGAGATCACGCTGGAGGGGAACCCCGAATCGCTGACCGCAGAAGCGCTCGACGGATTCCGCCGCGCGGGGATCACGAGGATCAGCGTCGGCGTCCAGTCCTTCGACGACGCGGTGCTCCGGCGGGTCGGGCGGGCGCACGATGCCGGCGCGGCCAAGCGCGCGGTCGTCGACGCGCGCGACGCCGGGTTTTCCGAGGTCTCGCTGGATCTCATCGCCGGTCTTCCCGGCGAGGACTTGTCGCGCTGGCCGGACACCCTGCACGAGGCGGTGGCGCTTGCGCCCGATCATGTGTCGGTCTACCTGCTGGAATCCGACAAGGACACGCCGTTGGGGCGCGCCGTTCGTGCAGGGCGAACGCGCATTGCCGGCGACGACATGATGGCGGCGACCTACGAGCGCACGGTGGCCGTTCTCGACGACGCGGGCTTCCCTCCCTACGAGATCTCGAACTTCGCGCGTGCCGCGCACCGGTCGCGGCACAACCTCAAATACTGGAGCGATGCGCCGTACGTCGGGTTCGGGCTCGGCGCGCACGGTTACGTCCTGGGCGAAAGACGATCCAACCGAAGGGACCTCGACGGCTACCTCACCGACCTCGCGGCGGGGGGCTCTCCCGTGGATTGGCGCGAGCCGTACGATCGTGATCGTCGACAGGAGGAAGCGTTATTCCTGGGATTGCGGGTCGCCGAAGGGGTCGACCTGCGCGCGCTCGGTGCGCGCTACGATGCCGACCTCATGTCGCGCCACGCGGAGGCCTGGGAGCGCGGAACCGCCGCCGGGCTGATCGCGTGGGACGGCTGCCGCGTCCGACTGACTCCTGAAGGACGCGTCCGGTCGAACGAGCTGTTCGCCGAGCTGGTCTTGGATCCCGCATGAGCGCGTTCGTCGACCTGCGGAGCGACACCGTGACCCGGCCTTCAGCCGGCATGCGCCGCGCCATGGTCGAGGCCGAGGTCGGCGACGACGTCTACGGCGACGACCCGACCGTCATCGCGCTCCAAGAGGAGGCGGCCGCGCTGATGGGCTTTCCGGCCGCGTTGTTCGTCCCGTCCGGAACGATGGGTAACCTGATCGCCGTCCAGCTCCACGCGCGACGCGGCACCGAGGCGATCGTCGAGGCGAACAGCCACATCTACAACTACGAATTGGCCGCGATGGCGGCGTACGGCGGCGTCCTGCCGCGCGTGGTCACGGGGGTTCGCGGCGTCCCCGATCCGGCGGAGGTCGATGTCCTCTGCCGCAAGAAGGCCTACTACCACGCACCGGTCACGCTGCTGCTTCTCGAGAACACGCACAACCACGCGGGCGGCGCGGTGCTCCCGATGGATCGCAAGGAGGCGCTCCTCGCGAGCGCGCGGGGGCACGGCGTCCCTGTCCATCTGGACGGCGCCCGCGTGCTCAACGCGGCGATCGCCCTGAAGCTTTCCCCGGCGGAGGTCGTGTCCGACTTCGACTCGGTGCTGTTTTGCCTCTCGAAGGGCTTGGGCGCTCCCGTCGGCTCGCTGCTGTGCGGTACGACCGAGTTCATCGAGGAGGCGCGCGTCGTTCGGAAACGCTTGGGTGGCGGCATGCGCCAGGTCGGCGTGCTCGCAGCGGCCGGGCGCATCGCCCTGAGGGACAACGTCGCGCGCCTCGCCCTCGATCACGCGCGGGCCCGCCGGCTGGCGGAAGCGTTGGTCGGAATTCCCGGCTTGCGGATCGATCCGGCCGGCGTCGAGACGAACATCGTCATCGCCGACGTCGATCCGCCCGAGGCGACGGCCCGTTGGCTTCAGCATCTGCGCGGCGGAGGGGTCCTCGCGGGCACGATGGGGCGCGGCCGCCTGCGGTTCGTCACGCACCTGGACGTCGAAGACGCGGGGCTCGCGCACGCGATCGCCCTCCTGCGAAAGCAGCCCGCCTAGCGCGGCGCCGGGGCAGCCCTGGCTATAATCCGACGGGTTCATAGCCCGAGGAGGTCCCGTGGATTTCTCGTTCACCGAAGAACAGGAGCTGTTGCGCCGCTCCGTTCGGGCATTCGCCGAATCCGAAATCGGCCCGCACGTCATGAAGTACGACGAGGCGCAGGAGTTCCCGCACGCCCTCGTGAAGAAGGCGGCCGCCCAGGGTTACTACGGCGTCCTGTTTCCCGAGGAGCTGGGCGGCGCCGGCCTGGGCTACGTCGAGTACGTCATCGTGGTCGAGGAGCTCTCCCGCGTCGACGGCTCGATCGGGATCTCGGTCGCCGCGCACAACTCGCTGTGCACGAACCACATTTTCGCCTGCGGTAACGACGCTCAGCGGAAAGCGTACGTGCCGAAGCTCGCCTCGGGGGACTGGATCGGCGCGTGGAGCCTGACCGAGCCGACCGCCGGCAGCGACGCCGGGGGGACGAAAACCAAAGCCGTTTCCAAGCCCGGCGGCGGATGGATCCTGAACGGCTCGAAGACGTTCACGACGCACGGCTCGGTCGGCGACCTCACGATCGTGTTCGCCGTGACCGATCCCGGCCTCGAGAAAAGGGGAATCTCGGCGTTCGCGATCGAGAGGGGGACGCCCGGCTTCAGGGCCGGCAAGAAAGAAAACAAGATGGGCCTTCGGGCGTCGGACACCTCCGAAGTGATCATGGAGGATTGCCGCCTTCCCCCCGAAGCGATGGTGGGCGCCCGTGGCGAGGGTTT
>JAYUCM010000283.1:0-3478 GCA_043740355.1 Acidobacteriota bacterium
TCGTCCACCATGCGGTCGGTGGTCCGATAAACCTGCGCGAGGAAGACGACGGAGAGCGGCACGAGCGTTGCGGCGACCGCGAGGCGTGATGCGCGAGCCGGGCCTACGCCCCGAAATCGCGCCGCAACGTAAAGGGTCGCGACCGCTTCCGCCACTCCCGTGATCAAACACGCCGCGGCGAGCGCCAGAAGCAGCGTCCCGGGGGAGGTCGGGTCGAGCCGCGGCACGCGGACGCGGGCGTCTTTGGCGAGCGAGCCCGCGAGCCCCACGATCGCCACGATTCCGGCGAGCGAGACGCCGGCAAGCGGGAACAGCGCCGCGCGACGCCCCCGCTCGACGGAAGAAAGGGTGAAGCGCGCGAAAACGGTCGCGAGGAGATAGGCGCCCATTGCGGTGGCGAGCACGGAGGCTGGGGAGGCGCAGAGTCCCAGCATGTCGCCGCGACCGTAGAGGCTCGGTGAGCCGAGCGCGCGGGGGAGGAGCTCTTCCAGGGTGCGTCCGGCGAGGAGCGCCGCGCGGGAAGCGATCACTCCGGCAACGACCGCGACGAGGCGCGGGGTGTCCACCGGTCCGTTGCGGCGTGCGAGCGCCAATGCGACCAGTATCGCGAACGCGAGGCCGGCCCAGGCGCCGGCGATCGTCCGCGTCCGCGCGGCGAGGACGGTTGCCGGGGTTTCTTCGAGGAACAGCCGGGCGAGCGGGCGCGACCCGTTCGCGCGCCACGGCCACGAGAGCGTCGCGGGGGGGCCCGCCGCGAACCGCGATTCCGCCACCGGGTCCGTCGCGGCGAAATCCCACCGCGCCGTGATGCCGGAATCGCTCGCGGGGAGCAGGTCCTGGGCACGGATCGCGCTCGCGTGAATCTCGAGAGCGAACGATGCGACCCCGGTCGTCGAGGCGGCGTCTTGCGCGCTCCTTGCGAGGAGGCTCGTTCGAATGCCGCGAGACAGGACCCGCACCGACCCCGGCTCGCCGAACAACGCCGCCTCGGCAGGGGTTCCCGTCCACGACGTGAAGGCGCCCCCCTGCACCACACCCGCCCCTTCGAGGCGATCGACGAGCGGCGCGGGAAGCCCGTCCACGGCTGTGTCCGCGTCGCCGTCCCGCGCGCGTCGCGCCGCGCCTTCGGCCGCGTCGAGGAGTGCGGCGAGATGCCGATCGAGCGCGGCGGCGCGCGCTTCCAATCGATCCTTGGACCCCGATACGGGACGCGCCGTCGCGCGACAGGAAGCGATCTGTCCCGCGAGAAGGATGACGGCCGGCAGCGCTCCGCAGACGACGAGGCGGCCCCGGGTCATTCGGCGGTTTCCTTGACCTCCCGAAGCACCCAACGCTCGGCCTCCTGTTCGAGGCCGAGGTGGAGGCCGATGCGGCCGCTGCGACCGTCGCGGTCGATGATGGCGGCGGTTCCATGCGCCAACGCGGAGCTGCGTCCGTCGCTCTCGCAGCGCATGACGTCGAACGAGGCGATCTTGCCCTTCGCGAGGAAGTCGCGGAACAGGGCCTCGACTTGACGGGCGCCGAACAGTCCTTCTTCGGGGCCGAGGCGGCTCAAGGTGACGTGGACCCTTCCGCGTTCGGGAAGGACCGGCCGCAGCGCCTCGGCGCTGCCCGCGACGAGGGCGCGCCCGAACGTCGCCGCGGCCGCACGTGCGCCGTCGTCCGCATCGACGTTCTGCAGCGTGGCGGTGAGGGCGAACACCACGGCGAAGCGGAAGGGAGCGGCGCGCACGCTTCGAGATCTCCGGAGCGATCCTACCGTCATGTACGGTAGGCGTCCAGAAGCTCGCGCGCCGCGCTCCGGAGAAGGCTCACGCTGAACGGCTTCGTGATGAAGCGGTCGACTCCGAGCCGCGCGAGGCTGTCGGCATCGGCCGCGGGGTCGCCGGAGATCCCGATGATCGGGAAGCGGGCTCCCGGGAACAGGTGCTGGACGCGCTCGATCAAGGCGATCCCTTGGTCGTCGTCGACCATGCCGACGTCGAGGACGAGGAGGTCGGGACGCCGGGACGTCAGCGTCAGCAGCGCGGTGCGCGCGTTCGCGGCCTTCATCACCCGGAAGTCGTCGAGGGAAAGCAGGTCTTCGGCGAGGTCCAGCAGGTGGGCGTCGGCATCGACGACGAGCACGACCGGGCGCTCCTTGCCCAACACCCCTTCGTCGATGAAGACCCGGTTGGCCCCGCGCGCCTTCGCCTCGCGGAGGGCGTTTTCCGCCAGGGCGACGAGATCGTCCGGGGTCCCGATCGTCCGGTTGTCGGGATAGGTCGAGATGCCGCAGGAGACGCGGATCGCGATTTCCGCGCCGGACGAATCGAAGGTGGCCCCCTCGGCCTCGGTCCGGATCTTGTTGGCGAGAATCGCGGCGCCGCGATAGCGGTTGCCGGGGAGCACGATGCCGAACACGTCCTCTCCCATCCGGCCCAGCACGTCCTCGCGCCGCACCTGGGCGCGCATGAGCTCGCCGACGCGCCTGATCACGGCGTCGCCCGCCGCCTGCCCGTGGTCGTCGTTGACCGCTTTCAACCGGTCGATGTCGAACAGGGCGAGCGAGAGCGGCGTGCGGTAGCGCCGCGCGCGCGAGAACTCCTCGCCGAGCCGGAGCAGCAGATAGCGCCGGCTGGCGAGCGTGGTCAACGCATCGCGCGTCGAGTGGCGCGCCAAGTCGCGCTGCAGCCGTCCCACCTCGGCCGCGAGCTGGACGCGCGCTTGGAATTCCTCGGCCTGTGGAGGCGCGGCGAGCGCGTACGCCGCGAGCGCGGGGTTCGCCTGGCACCACGTGCGCATGAGGGCGAGATCGCGAAAAACGTGCAGCTGCGGGATCGCGCGGAACAGGTCGCCTCCCAAGAGGTGGTCGAAAAGCTTGCGCACGGCGGGGTCGTCGGAGTCGAGATCGGTCACGACGAGGTTGACCTGCAGGTCGTCCCCCTCCTGAAGGAGAAACTTCTCCTTGCCGGCGAGCACCACGACCTCGTGACCCGCCCCGCCGATCCAGCGTGAGAGTTTCTCCGATTGCGGCCGATCGTCGCACAGGAGGAGGACGTGGCCGGTCGATGCGTCCGATGGATTCAAGGTCGCAAGACTCCTCGCGAGCGTCCTCGCGCGGCGCTAGTCTGCCTCAGGTCGACGCCGAACGGGTTTTCCGAGGCGGGGGCCCCTGTGCTATAACCCGCCGCGCTCCGGGCGCGGCGAGGCGGATTTCTTGGGCTTTGGGGCGTTAACTCAGCGGTAGAGTGCCATCTTCACACGGTGGAAGTCGCAGGTTCAAATCCTGCACGCCCCACCAACCGCGGAGAGTCGATTTCGGGCGGCTAGCTCAGATGGGAGAGCGCGGCGTTCGCAACGCCGAGGTCGAGGGTTCGATCCCCTTGCCGTCCACCAAACCGTCCATAGTGGTTCTGAGAATGTCCGACCAGTGGCGTACAACCCGTCGGTTTCGGAGCGCTCCGGCATTCGAAAGCGCCTTCTGAGGTGTCTCGGG
>JAYUCM010000284.1:0-8415 GCA_043740355.1 Acidobacteriota bacterium
CGCAAGCACCGCGATCATTCCGAACCGATTGACTCTCCTCATCGAAGTGACCTCCCCGCTCCGGGATCTCCTGAAATTCAATTTCCTGTGACCGAAAAGCTATTCTGCTATACGGCCAATCACCATTTCGTCAAGCCTTTTCTCGTACGCAGCGGACTTGCCCGGTCTTGGCTCTTTGCTGGGCTTTCGCCTTTGACCGCTCCCCCGAACTCTCAAGTTCCCGTGTGCAACATTTCTATACGCTGAACTCTCTGCGCGGTCAAGGAAACGAGTGTTATTGGTTTGATCCCGTCGCCGGCACCGTGGGGGTCGCTTTTTCCTGAATCGTCACCCGCACCGTGTGAATGTCCTTTAACGGCTTGTACTTCGGCCGGTCGGAGGTCGGGACATTCGAGATCTTACGGACGACATCCAGGCCTCCAACGACCTGGCCCATGACCGTGAATTGACCGATCCAACCGGGTTCGGGCCGAAGAGAAATCACGAACTGGGAGCTGTTGGCCGGGGGTGCGAGTCCTGCGGGTTTGAGAAGCACGGACCCCGCAACGATGGGGATCGCCGCCAACTCCGCCGGATAGACGATCGGCGCCTGCCCGACACCGGTCCCGGTCGGATCGCCGCCGCCGACCGCCTGATCGGCACGTGCTTCGTGCAGCAAGAGGCCGTCGTAGAAGCCCGCGTTGGCCAAGTCGACGAAAGTCTTGACGGCGATCGGCGCGGTCCGCTTGAGCAGGTCGATGACGAACTCGCCTTCCTCGGTTTCGACTCGAGCGGCGTAGTCCTTGGATGGATCGAACTTGGGAATGATGGTGACGACGATCTCATCCGACGAAACGCCATCCGCCGACCAACGAATCGAGTACCTACCCTTCGACTTGATCTGGGGGTACATCTGGGAAAGCTCCACGGTCGCTCCGTAGAACTCGTTGGGCGCCAGTTTTCCCGGACGCGACGGTTCTTGCGCCTGGGGCTTTGCTTGGGGCGTCAGACGCTTGCCTTGCGAGTCCGCGACGGAGAACGAGGTGAACAGAGGACCCTTGACCGGGTTCGGTACTTCCGATCCGCCGCCGTTCGAAATCGCGATGCGGACTGTCAGCGGCTCGCCGATGTAATAGAACTGCTGGCTCAGTTCCATCACCGCTCTCACGCTTCCCGCGCTGTCCTTCGCAGGCGGGGCGGCGGCCCGGCCGGCGGGCGCTCCGAGCGCGAGAATGACCACGACGGCAGCGATCGGACGCATGACGTTTCCTTTCTTCTCCACGGGGAGCGATGCGAAACCACGATTATAGGCGGCGCCCGCGTGAACGGTCAAAGCCGAGGGCGGGGGAGGGGGTGCGGGCCCAGACGGCCACGCGAACTTCCACCGCGCCGGCGGCCCGAAGCGCCGCGGCGCAGGCCGCCGCCGTCGCGCCGGTCGTGAGGACGTCATCGACCAGGAGAATCCTTGCGCCCGCGACCATCCGCCGTGCCGCGATGTTCCGGCCCGCCCCAGCCCACCGCGCCCGCGCGTTGAGGGCCTTCACCGCAGGCCCTCCCAGTCCGCGTTTTCGAAGCACGTCGTGGAGCATCGGAAGCCCCTCGGCTCGCGCCAATCGCCCTGCGAGTACTTTCGCGGGGTCGAACCCGCGGAGCCAGCGCGCCAGCGGGGACGACGGGACCGGAACGACGCCATCGATCCCGTCGGCCATTCCCGAGACGGCCACCGCCGCGGCGAGCTGGCCGGCGAGAGGGCCGAGGATCTCCGGCCGATGGCCGGCTTTCGCTCGAAGTAGGAAACGCCGCGCGGTGGCGTCGTAGAGAACCGCCGCGACGGCCCGGTCGAACGGAAGAGGTCGGATCACGCATCGTGCGCAATGGCCGCGAGCGGGACCGTCGTCCGACGCGCCGTCGGGGAGCGGCAGCGCGCAACGGTCGCACCCGGCTCGCGGGCCCCTGGAAAGCGAAGCCCAGCACGACGTGCACGCACCGAGGTGCTGAATCCGAGGGAGGGGGCGTGCGCATGCGAAACACCGAGACGGGAACAGGTGGACCGCGGCCTCGCCGAGCCAGCGTGTCGCCAGCCGCGCAAGCGCCTGGGGCGAGTTCGCCATGGTTCGACCGTCGGGAGGAGGCCTCGGGGACCTTACGCGAGAGTGGAGTTCAAACGCGCGCCGTGTAGACCGGCGCTGGGGCGAGTCCGAGATCGTCCAGGGAGATCTCTTCACGAAAGTCGACGTCGATCGTGTTCCATTCGCCGCAGTGCGAGCAGCGGGCCGCCCAGTCCGCTCGGGTCTGCCTGCAGGCGCGGCACCGGTAGTCGAGCTGCACGAGCTCCATTTCCTTGATGACCTTGCGGTACTCGGTCGCCGCATCCCGGTGATTGCGGCGGCGCTCGTGAATCCGCCCGAGGAGATAGTGCAGGGTCGGAGCGTACGACGCGCGCCCATCGAGCGACTGGAGGATCGCCAACGCGTCGTCGAGCATCTCGAGGCGGAAGAAGAGCTTCCCGAGGTAGAAGCGGGGCAGCGTGTCCTTTCGAGCGCGCGCGACGCAGCGTTTCAGCGCCTCGATCGCCGCGAGCGGCTGCTCCTGCGCCAGGAAATGCTCTTCGAGGAAAGTGAGGAATATCGGCGAGCCGGTGGTCTCGAACCCCTGGTACCAGGCGTCAACGGCTTCGTTCGGGACTCCCAGCGCGCGCAACGCGTCGCCGAGGCGCACGTGGGCCGGAATGAAGCGAGGATCGTCCCGGATCAGTTTGCGCAGCGCTGCGGCCGCGTCCTTCGCCTTTCCGGCGGCCAGAAGGTCGCCGGCGATCTCGTAGCGGATGCCCAACCCGAACCGGGAGTCGGCCCGATCGCGCGAGTCGAGCGGATTGAGCCGCTTTTCCACGCGATGGTGCGCGGAGAGGGCCTTCGCCCAGTTCCGCTCTTTCATGTGCAGCCATCGCAGCTTTCGCCAGGCCGAAAGGGAATCTCGCTTCAGTCCGATGATGCGGCCCAGGACGTTGCGCGCGTGCTCGAGGTCGCCCTTCGCTTCATAGTCTTCGACGAGCGCGTAGAGAGGACGTGGGTCGTCGTCCTTCAGATGGTGCGCCTTGCGGTGGTACTCGATCGCGTCGTCGTACCGCTCCTGCGCGCGCATCACCTCACCGAGCTTCAAAAGCGTGTTGAAATGACGGCTGTCGCGCTCCAAGACCGCGCGGAAGTGCCGCAGCGCCTCGTCGTCTCGACCCTCGAGGACCGCGGACAACCCGCGCCCGTATTCCTCCTCGATCTCCTCGTTCGTGCGGCTCGTCTGCCGGAGACGCCAACCTTCCATCATCTTCGACGCCTCGCGGGTGAGTCCGGCAAGGAGCGTGATCATGACGCCTGCGACGAGGAAGAGGATGAGGGTCAACCCCACCGGAAGGTCGAACCCGCCCCAGAAATGGAACGTGTGCGCCGTGAGCACGGCGCGGTTCGCGACGAACAGCGTGATCATCGCGTACCCGACGCCCATGGCGACCAAAATGTAGAGGAAGGTGCGAAGCTTCATCGACGATCCCGGCGGGAGCGCGCCGCACGTTGGACAGCTGTTGAGGTTAGTTCAGCGCTGAGCGAGCGTCAAGCGCACGCTTACTTGTGATAGGGCACCCGGCGCAAGATCGTAACCGCGCGATAGATCTGCTCGGCGAGCACGACGCGTGCGAGCTCGTGGGGCAAAGTCATCGGAGAAAGCGACAGCGTCGCGTCGGCGGCCTTTCGAAACGCGGGGTCGAGACCGAGCGGACCCCCCAGAACGAACGCGACGAGGGGCTCGGACCACTGCTTCAGGCGCAGCGCGAACGAATCCGTGGGAGTCGAACGGCCCTCCGGGGACAACGCGATCACGTTGCAGCGCTCGGGTAGCGCCTCCCGAAGAGTCCGCGCCTCACGCTCCCGCACGTGAGCATCGCTGAAACGGCCGCCGGCGCGGACCTGCGGGACCCAGCGCGCATCGAACGGAACGCCGAACCGGCGGACGCGCTCCGCGTAGTCGTCGAACATCGGCCCAAAATGCGCTCGGTCGGGGCGGCCGACGGCGAGCACCAAGACCTTCAAACGGGATCCGGCGGCTCAGGACCGTCTAACGCGACGCGCTCGGACGCCGGCGGACCGGGCATCCGTGGTGCCACGGAGGTCGACGTGAGGGGCGTCTCCCCACAGGCGCTCCAATCCGTAGAACACACGCTTCTCGTCCACGAAGACGTGGACCACGACGTCGATGAAGTCCATAAGAATCCAGTCGGCGACGCGGCGGCCCTCGACGTGTTTCGGCTTGCGACGTCCCTCTTCGAACAGCCGCTCCTCGATCGCGTCGGCGATCGCGAGGGCCTGGCGCGAGGACGACCCGTGGCAGATGACGAAGTAGTCGGTGAACTGGCAGAGGCCCCGGAGATCGAGAACGAGTATGTCTTCGGCCTTCTTGTCGGAAGCGGCGTCGACGATCTGTTTCAATACGGATCTCAGCGGGAGACCTCCTCCACATACAACCGGTGCCGCTGAATATACCGGGCGACCCGGGCCGGGACAAGATCCTCGATAGGTCTTCCCGAAGCGATGCGTGCCCGGACAAGGCTCGACGAGACCGCGAGCGCCGGCATTTCGACGCTAAACACGCGCCCGCCCGCGCCGACCGCATCCCCGCCCTCCGGCGGAAGAGGCGCCACATTCCGCGCGACGACGTCGGGCCAGCCCGGGTCTCGCGGGCCGCCCGCGTCGTTCGGGCGGATGACCGCGGCGAAGTCGAACTCGGCGAGAAGGGCCTCGTGCTCGCGCCACGAGGCGATGTCGGCGAGCGCATCGGATCCGCAGAGGAAGACCGGGGCGAGCGACGGCGTCCCGGAGCGGAGCGCGCGCAGCGTGTCGATCGTGAAGTGAACACCCCCTTGGGCGATCTCGAACGTCGATACGCTCGCTCTTTCGCGGTCTTCCACCGCGAGATAGAGCATTTCGAGTCGGTGGTACCGACGTGCCAAGGCGCGGTCGGGCTTGTGCGGCGGATCGGCGCAGGGAAGGAGGAGGACGCGCTCGAGTCCGAGGGTCCGTAGCGCGTGGCAGGCGAGCGCGACATGGCCACGATGAACCGGATCGAACGAGCCACCGAGCACGCCGACCGCGATCAACGGCGAGGCTCTTCCCGGGCGATCTGAGGAACGAGCCGCGCGACCTCGTCGGCCGCCGCGCGAAGAAGGGGTGCGAGCCCTTCGCCGGTCACCGCGGAGACGACGTACAGCGGACGCCCGCGTTTCCGGGCCTCCCGCCGGGCCTCGAGCAAGACCTCGTCATCCTGGAGCGCATCTTTCTTCGTGAGCACGAGGATCTGCGGCTTCTCCGCCAGGGTCGGGCTGTAGAGCGCCAACTCGCGATCGATGGTGTCGACCGCCCGGGCGAACGAGCGCCCCTCCGTGGTCGGGTCTACCAGATGGAGAATCACGCGGCAACGCTCGATGTGACGAAGGAAGCGGTCGCCGAGCCCCGCGCCTCCGTGCGCGCCTTCGATGAGTCCAGGGATGTCGGCGACGACGAGCGTCCGTTCGTCGTCGACGCGGGCAACGCCGAGGCTGGGTGCCAGCGTCGTGAACGGATAATCGGCGATTTTCGGCCGCGCCGCGGAGACCCGGGACAAGAATGTCGACTTGCCGGCATTCGGAAACCCCACGAGTCCGACGTCCGCGAGCAGTTTCAGCTCGAGACGAAGCACGTGCTGTTCGCCGGCGCTTCCAGGATCGTGACGGGTCGGCGCCCGATTGGTCGCGGAGGCGAACCGTGCGTTGCCGCGCCCTCCTCGACCTCCGCGCGCGATCGGGACGCGGCTATCCGGATGCGCGAGGTCGCCGAGCACGGTGTCCGAGTCCGCGTCGAACACCAAAGTTCCGACGGGGACGTGCACCTCGAGGTCGTTGCCCGACTTGCCGGTCCGGTCCGATCCCTCGCCGTGACGGCCCCTGTCGGCCCGGAAGATCGACTGGTAACGGAAGGGCAGGAGCGTGTTGATTTCGGGATCGGCGACCAGCACCACCGATCCGCCGTTACCCCCGTCGCCACCGTCCGGCCCGCCTCGAGGGACGAATTTCTCCCGGCGGAACGAGACGCACCCGTTCCCCCCATCGCCCCCCATGACGGTAATGCGTGCTTCGTCGACGAACATGGTTCACGCGCTCGGGAAGCGCGGGCGGCGGGGTCAGTCGACCGGCAGGATGCTGACGAAACGGCCCATGCGGCCGCGGTCCACGAACTTGACCGTGCCGTTCGAGAGGGCGAACAGCGTGTCGTCCTTGCCGCGGCCCACGTTGAGGCCTGCCTTGATCGGCGTCCCTCGCTGCCGAACGATGATCGATCCGCTGGAGACGACCTGGCCGTCGAACCGCTTCACGCCGAGGCGCTGCGAGTTCGAGTCGCGACCGTTCCTGGAACTTCCGCCCGCTTTCTTATGAGCCATCGCCGAACACTCCCTCGAAGGCCAGAATCAGGCCTGGATCGCCTCGATCTTCACCGCGGTATAGTCCTGGCGGTGGCCGCCGCGCCGCCGGCTGGCGTTCTGACGAGGCCGGTAGCGGAAGATCAACACTTTCTTGGCGCGGCCCTGCTCGATCACGGTCCCACGGACGGAGGCACCCGACACCGTCGGGGTGCCGAGGTTGACCGAATCACCTTCACCGACCGCGAGAACCTGGTCGAAGACCACAGCAGCGCCCGCGTCGGCGTCGAGACGATCGACGCGGACGACCTCGCCGACCTGAACGCGGTGCTGTTTCCCTCCGGTCCGAATCACGGCATACATGTTGGCGCTCCTCACCGTTGAAACCCGAGGACTATAGACAGGGGGGTCCGGAGTGTCAATGGGCGCGGGGATTCAGCGCGTGTTGAGGTCCATCAAGACGGCCTTCACCACGGCCTTGAGGGTCTCGAACACGCCGGTTCCACGCGACGCCACGGCCTCGAAAACAGGCTCGTTCTTGATCCGGAGCGCCGTGTCCATCTCGGGCACGGGGACGGCCGTCGGGAGGTCCCGCTTGTTCAGTTGGAGGACGTAGGGGACCTTCTCCATGACGACGGCGTGTTCTCGCAGGTTCTCCTTGAGGTTGCGAATGGATTCGACGTTCGCGTCCATTCTCGCCTCCTGGGAGTCGGCGACAAAAACAACGCCGTCCACACCCTTCAGGATCAGCTTGCGGGAAGCGTCGTAGAAGACCTGGCCCGGAACCGTATAGAGATGGAAGCGCGTGCGGAATCCGCGAATCGTCCCCAGCTCGATCGGAAGAAAGTCGAAGAACAGGGTGCGTTCGCTTTCCGTCGCCAGAGAGATCAACTTGCCTTTCGCCGCGGTCCCCGTCTTGTCGTAGATGAACTGGATATTCGTGGTCTTGCCGCACAGCCCAGGACCGTAATAGACGATCTTGCAGTTGATCTCTCGGGCCGCGTAGTTGATGAACGTCATGGCGTGAGTTGTCGGCGATCCGGTCAGTTGTTGAACAGGGCGTCGATGTCGTCGTCCGTGATCTCCGCGAACGGAGCCTGGCTGCCGAGCGCCGAAGATCGCTGCGCCTGGGAGCGCAACCCGATGTCGTCGAGGATCGTGCACAGCTCGCCGGTGCCCTTCTTCACGCGAAGGCGGACGAGGCCGAGCGAGGACCGCTCGTCGAAGATCACGACGAGGATCGCCCTCCCCGAGACCACGTTGATATGGAGGCTGTCGTGCTCGCCTTCGTGGAACAAGGTCGCAAACTCGGTCTCGCCGAGGAGCTTCGCGAGTCCGTCGGTGGCCGCGACGGTTCCGGCCGTCAACGCCGCGAGAGAGGTCGGATCGAGGCCCTCGAACTGCCCCGAGGTGGCGAGCTGCTGGCCGTTCTTGTCGATCAAGAAGACGACCTTGGCGTTCGCGTCCTGACGCAGCCGGTCCAGGACCGCCGCGAGGCGACCATGATCGGCTTCGTGCAGAACCAGATCGGAGACGGACATGCCCCGAGGATCCCCCTGAGATTCCCGGCTTCCCGGGCCGGGCTAATCTAGCGCCCGCTCTCCCAAAGGAGCAAGAGGATCCAATCGCTCAGTAATCTCGCCGGTTTTCGAGAGCGCGCTGAATGGTGACGTCGTCGGTAAACTCGAGATCGGCCCCCGCGGGCAACCCTTGGGCGAGTCGCGTGGTCGGCACGTTCAGAGGCTTCAGAAGCCGAGCGAGGTAGACCGCAGTGGCTTCGCCCTCGACATTCGGGCTGGTCGCGAGGATCACTTCGCGCACGCCGTCGCGCTGAACGCGCTCGACCAGCTCCGTGATCTTCAAGTCTTCGGGGCCGACGTCCTTGAGCGGCGACAGCGCTCCCCCGAGAACGTGATAGACCCCGCGGAAAGCGTTCGTCCGTTCGAGGGCCAAGACGTTGGAAGCATCCTCGACGACGCACACCGTCGTCCGTTCGCG
>JAYUCM010000285.1:0-3447 GCA_043740355.1 Acidobacteriota bacterium
GCCGCCGCGCGCTGGCAACGGACGACGCCGCTGCCCCACGTGATCGCGGTCATGTCGGTCCCTAGCTGAACGATCTTGGCCTTGCCGAAAGGGATCAGGTAGTCGGCGTCGGGCTCCAGGGATTTCGAGAAGACCTGGCGGTAGAGTCCCTTGTGCTCGAAGAAGATGACCGGGTCGTCGATGCGGCACGCGGTCTTCATCAACCCCTTGGCGTCGGCGGCGTTCGAAGGGTAGGCGACGTACCACCCGGGCGTGTGGATGTAGAGCGTCTCCGGGCACTGCGAGTGGAACGGGCCGCCGCGGATGTAGCCACCCGTCGCCATGCGGACGACCACCGGGCACGACCAGACGCCGCCCGACCGCCAGCGCAGCGTCGAGATCTCGTTCCGGATCTGCATGTAGGCCGGGTAGGAGTAGTCGGAGAACTGTATTTCGACGACCGGCTTGTAGCCTCCCGTCGCCATGCCCGCCGCGACGCCGATGATGGTCGCCTCGGCCAACGGTGCGTTCTCGACGCGGGTCGGATACGCGTCGGTCAGACCGCGCGTCACGCCGAAGACGCCCCCCTTCGGATCGGCGATGTCCTCGCCCCACATGACGATCTTCGGGTTCAACTCCATCTCTTCGCGCAGGGCGTGGTTCAGCGCGTCGATCATCGTGATCGGGGCCGTCGAGATCGCCTTCGGCTCGCGTTCGACGTCGACCGGCTGAACGCCCGAGAAGATGTGCTGCGCGGCCGTTTCGGGCTTCGGGTCCGCCGCGGCATCGGCCTCGTCCGCCGCCGCGTTGACGGTCGCCTTGATCTCGGCGCGCATCGTCCGCAGGCTCGCTGCGTCGAGGTATCCCCAAGACAGCACCCGCCCCGAGGTGTGCGCGATCGGGTCGTGCCGCCGCACCTCCTCGAGCTCTTCCTCCGTGCGATATTTCGCCTGGTCGTCGGAGGACGAGTGAGAGTCCATGCGCACGACGTGCGCCTCGACGAGCAGCGGGCCCCCACCCTTGCGCATCGACTCGATCAGCGGCTTCAGGGTCTTGTACATCTCGGTGAACTGCGTCCCGTCCACCTCGACCGAGCGCACCTTGAACCCCTTGGCGATCGTATGGATCTCGGAGCCGGTCTGGACCGACTGCGGGACGCTGATCGCGTAGCCGTTGTTCTGCACGAGGAACAGCACCGGGAGCTGGCCGCGGCCGGCGTAATTCAAAGCCTCGAAGAACTCGCCTTCCGAGGTTGCGCCCTCGCCGGAGGAGACGTACACGATCTCGTCTCGCCCCGAGGCCTTGACCGCCTTCGCCATCCCCGCGGCTTGGAGGTACTGCGTTCCGGTGCATGCTGTGGGCGAGACGACGCGCAGATCCCTGGACGAGAAATGCTCGCTCATGTTGCGGCCGCCCCCGCAGGGGTCGTCGGCCTTCGAGAGCATGTGCAGGAAGATGTCCTTCGGCGACATGCCCAGGCCGACCATGAGGGCCTTCTCTCGGTAGTAAGGGAAGAACCAGTCTTTGCCGGGGGCCAGAAGCAACGACATCGCGATCTGGAGTTTCTCGTGGCCTCGGGTCGACGCGTGAAAGGAGACCTTACCGGCGCGGACGAACACCTTGAGCCGCTCTTCGATGGCGTCGACGGTAAGCATCTTGTGCAGAAGGTCGAGATAGATCGCCGCGTTGAGATCCAGGGCCACGGCGCGGGCGACGGCCGCCGAAGACGACGAAGGCTTACGCGACATCGAATTCTCCTTCAAGGAGCGGGACGGAGCCATCTTGGCGCATGTTCCGGCATCTTTCAATCGCCCGCGTTTCACGTTCCGCCATCGTGTTAAGTTGACCCGGCGCGGCGGCACGACGCCGCGTGGGAGGGGTTCATGGGCGAGCTCGCTGGCAAGCCGATCGTCCTCGTCGCCATGGGCGGCCATGCCTTCATGCAAAAAGGGGAGAAGGGGACGATCGAGGAGCACGAGCGGAATGCCGCCGAGATCGCGCGCCTTCTCATGACGCTCGTCGAGAAGGAGTATCAGCTCGTCATAACGCACGGGAACGGGCCGCAGGTGGGCACGCTTCTGCTGCAGCAGGAGTGCTCGAAGGACGAGGCCCCTTCGATGCCCCTGGACGTGCTCGTCGCGATGACCGAAGGCAGCCTGGGGTACATCCTCCAGCAGAACCTCCTCAACCAGCTCCGCCGCAGGGACGTGAAGCGCTACGTGGTGACCGTCGTGACGCAGGTGCTCGTCGACGAGTCCGATCCGGCGTTCTCGAACCCCACCAAGCCGATAGGGCCGTTCCTCACAAAGGACGAAGCTGCGAGACGTCGCGATCAGCTCGGTTGGATCGTCAAGGAGGACGCGGGGCGCGGCTGGCGGCGCCTCGTTCCGTCACCGCGTCCGCTGCGCGTCATCCAGCGCCACATGATCCGCGAAACCGCTCGCGCGGGGCACATCGTCATCGCGTGCGGGGGCGGCGGGATCCCGATCAAGAAGAACGCCGACGATTCGTATGCCGGGGTCGAGGCCGTCATCGACAAGGACCTGACCTCGAGCGTGCTCGCCACCGACGTCGGCGCGGCGCTCTTGATCATTCTGACCGCCGTGCCTCAGGTCTTTCTCAACTTCGGAACGCGCGACCAGCGTCCGTTGGGCGCGGTGACCCTCGAAGAGATCGAGGCCCTTTACGCGCAGGGGCATTTTCCCGCCGGAAGCATGGGCCCCAAGATCGAGGCCATCGTCCACTTCCTGAAGAACGGTGGGCGCCGCGCGTTGATCACGAACCCCGAGAGCCTCCCGCACGCCATCGAAGGCCGCGCGGGGACTCACATCGTCGGGCGTATCTGAATCCCGGATCTCATCGAGGTGACGACATGAAGCGACCGGACGTGCTCGGCCGGATTATTCTCCCGGCAATCCTGGCGTGCGCGGTGGCGGCCGTTCGCGCCGCGGATACCGTGAAGCTGTCGGTCGACCTGACCTCCGTGGGAGAACACATCATCCACGCCACGATGAGCATCCCCGCGGTACCGGGGCCGATGACCCTGCGGTACCCGAAATGGCTCCCCGGCGAGCATGGCCCCACCGGGCCGATCAAGGACGTCGCCGGAATCTTCGTCAAGGCGAGTGGGAAGGACATCGGCTGGACGCGCGACCCCAAGGACATGTTCGCGTTTCACGTCGAGGTCCCCGCGGGCTCGTCCGAGATCGAGGTGTCGCTCGATCTTCTGATCCCGGATGCGATCGAGGGGTTCTCCTCGGGCGCTTCGGCGACCCCCAAGCTAGCGCTCCTGAGCTGGAACCAGGTCGTCTTGTACCCCGCGGCGGCGTTGGGGAACGCGATCACTTTCGAAGCCGAGCTCAAGCTGCCGCCGGGCTGGAAGATCGGCACGTCACTCCTGGTCAAGACCTCGCGCCCCTCGGGAGTCGTCTTCGAGCCGGCGTCGCTTTCGACTCTCGTGGACTCGCC
>JAYUCM010000286.1:0-8355 GCA_043740355.1 Acidobacteriota bacterium
AAGCCCGACGGGGTCATCGTGCAGTTCGGGGGGCAGACCCCGCTCGGCCTCGCGCTGCCGCTGCATGCTCGCGGGGTGCCGATCCTCGGGACCTCACCCGACTCGATCGACCTGGCGGAGGACCGGCGGCGCTTCGGCGGCCTGCTGCGTGAGCTCGAGATTCCGGCTCCGGAGTGGGGGACGGCACGCTCCCTCGACGAGGCGCGGGAGATCGGGCGTCGGATCGGCTATCCGCTCCTCGTGCGCCCCTCGTACGTCCTGGGCGGACGCGCGATGTTCGTCACGCACGACGAAGAACGGCTGGCCGAGACGATGCGACGCGCCGTCGAGGCCTCGCCCGAGCACCCCGTACTGCTGGATCGGTTTCTCGAGAACGCGTTCGAGGTGGACGTGGACGCGTTGAGCGACGGCGAGAGCGTCGTGGTGGCCGGCATCATGCAGCACATCGAGGAGGCGGGGATCCACTCGGGCGATTCCTCGTGCGTGCTCCCGCCCTACAGCTCGCAGGTCGCCGAGAAGCTCGACGTGATCCGAGACAACACGCGGAGGCTTGCGAAAGCACTCGCGGTGCGCGGCCTGATGAACGTCCAATACGCGATCAAGGACGAGACGGTGTACGTCCTCGAAGTGAACCCCCGCGCCAGCCGAACCGTGCCGTTCGTCTCGAAGGCGACCGGCGTGCCGCTCGCACGGCTCGCCGCGAAGATCATCGTCGGACGCACGCTCACGGAGCTTGGACTCCTTGACGAGCCGCGGATCAACGGCCGCTTCGTCAAGGCTTCGGTCTTCCCCTTCGCGAAGTTCCCGGGCGACGATCCTGTCCTCGGCCCGGAGATGCGCAGCACCGGCGAGGTCATGGGCTTCGCCGACGATTTCGGTGCGGCCTTCGCGAAGGCCTCGTACGGCGCCGGCGTCAAACTCCCGCTGCAAGGTACCGCGTTCGTGACGGTCAACGATCGCGACAAGCCGCAGCTCCTCCCGCTGGCGCGCGCGCTCGCCACCATGGGTTTCCACCTGGTCGCGACGAAAGGCACCGCGGAGTTCCTGCGCGCCGACGATCTGCCGTGCGATCACGTCTACAAGGTTCTCGAAGGGCGGCCGAACGCCGTGGACATGATGAAAAACGGCGAGATCCACCTCGTCATCAATACGCCCCTCGGCAAGGCCTCCTACTTCGACGAGAAGGCGCTGCGCACGACCGCGACGCAACGGGGGATCCCGCTGATCACCACGATTTCCGGCGGGCAGGCGATGGTCGAGGCCATCCGCGCGCTCCGCCGCGGGGCGCTGACGGTGAAGAGCCTGCAGGAAGTTTACGAGTAGGGTGGGCGGCCGGACGCGACCATTGACCGGACCAGCGATCCGTGGCTAAATCCGGGCGAAGGAGGATTTCCCATGCGCAAAGCTCTGAAAGCTATGACCATGCTCGGCATTCTCGTCGTCCTCGCGCTCGGAACGGCGACCCTGTTCGACCGCGCGGAAGCGGCTTTCACTGCCTGCACGTACAAGTGCATCTGTAGCGTGCCGTATCGCTGCTGCACGACGAGCGGAGTGACGTCGTGCAAGCCGGCACCCGATGGCCCGCTCCAGTGCACGCAGGGCTACAACTGCTGACCGTAGGGACTTGAACCATCGGCCCGATGGTTTGACAACCGCCCGGACCAGTTCCTGTTCGGTCAGTGCCCCCGTGGCGGTCGATCCGGCGGCCGTCCGGGCGGGTTCGGCGGATCGTGGTGCCCCGGAGAGTCGGGCGGTCGGCCGGGAGGCCGTCCGGGCGGCTCGGACGGGCTAGCCTCGCGTTGACCGTGCTCAGCGAGCGACTCGACGACGGCTCGGAGCAAAGCCCCTTTGACCTGCGCGGTCTGATCGTGCCGTGACGCGCTCGCAGGCATCGAACGGGTTTGGGGCGCGTCCTCTTTCGCGACTTCCGTCTGCGGAGAAGCGGCGAAGGCGACCGATGGCACCGCAAGTGCCGCTGCCGCGATCAGGTGACGCGTGCGATGACGACGGACAGTTCTGCTCATGAGTTCAGGTCCTCCGTAGGTCCGACAAACGATCTTACCCGTGCGATTAAGAAGCGGTATACCGCGCGCGCCAAACCGCGTCAACGGAGAAAAGGAGAAAAAAAGTCGAGTCTGAGGTCAGTCGCGGATCCGCCTAATCAAATCTCGCGTAGCGTGTGTCTTCGGATCGCCGGTGATCGCGACCTTGATTCCGAGCGCCCGCGCCGTCTCCCTCTCAGGAACCGTCTCCGCGGTGTAGTCAGTTCCCTTGCAATGGACCGCGGGAACGAGCGCGCGGAGCAGCGGCTCCACGGTGGCCTCGCCGAAGAGCGTCACGAGCGTAACGCAGAGGAAACCCGCGACCAACTCCGCGCGCTCGTCCTGCGGAACGATGGGGCGGTCGGGGCCCTTGAGAGAGCGCGCCGACGCGTCGTCGTTGATCGCCACGACGAGGACGTCGGCGAGCGTCGCGGCTTCTTCCAGGTAGCGCAGGTGTCCGACGTGGATGATGTCGAAGAGCCCATTGGCGAGCGCGACGGTCTTTCCCTCGGCACGCCAAGTTGCCGCGCGTCGCAGCAGCTCGTCGCGCGAGACGAGCTTATTCGCCGTGCTCATGCGTGCCTCGCGCTGCGGAGCGCTGTGGTCAGCTCCTTGGGGCTCACCGTGGCGGTCCCGTACTTCATGACGACGATCCCGGCCGCGGTGTTGGCGAGCACGGCGGCGTCCGCCGGGGATCCGCCGGCGAGGAGGGCGAGGGTGTAGGTCGCGATGACGGTGTCTCCGGCTCCCGTGACGTCCGCGACCTCTCCTGATCCGAATGGCGGGACCGCGAACGGCGGTGCGCCCTTCTGGAAGAGGATCATGCCCTTCGCTCCGCGTGTGACGAGGACCGTGCCGTTTCCCGTCTTCTTCAGGAGCTCTCGCCCCGCGGTCGCGACGGCACGATCGTCCGGGGATCCGGAAAGGCCGACGGCGTTTTCGAGCTCCTCCTGGTTCGGCGTGCACCCCGCCACACGGCGGTAGGCTGAGACGCGCCCGCGCGAGTCCACGGTGACGATCTTGCCGCTGAGACGTTGACGCGCGGAACGAACGAGCGCGGGAGTCGCCGCGCCGTAGCCGTAGTCCGCGACGAGAAGGCCGTCGACGTTTCGAAGCGCGCGGACGAGCCGCGCGCCAAGCCGCGCGGTCATCGATCGTGAGAGGTCGCCGTGCCGGGCGCCGCGGTCCACGCGCACGATCTGCTGCCGCCGCGTGTGCACACCTCCCGCGAGGACGCGGCTCTTCGTCGGCGTGCCGTAGCCGCGTTCTGCCGCGATACCCGTCGTTGCGACACCAATTCCCCGAAACGTTGCAAGGATTCGTTTCCCGGTCTCGTCGCGGCCGACGACCCCGACGGGGACCGGCCGCGCGCCGAGAGCGCGCAGGTTCGCGACCGCGTTCCCGGCGCCGCCGGGGACGCAATCGATGCGCGTCTGCACGAGGATCAGGACCGGAGCCTCGCGCGAGACGCGGGCGATGTCTCCGTGAACGAATTCGTCGCAGACGAGGTCGCCGAGGACGGCGACGCGCTGGCCGCGAAACTTGGAGACGAGAGCGATCAAACGCTCGGCGGTTGTCGTGGCGTTTCGCCTCATCGTGCCGCCTCTCGCGTCAGGATCCAGTCGATCGCGGCGCAAAGATCGACCGCGACGTGATCGGGCTGCACCGGCCACTCGTGCGACTGGTGCTCGAGCTCGCCCTTGCCGTAGCCGGTGAGGACCAGGACCTTGGTCGCGCCCGCGCGATGTCCAGCTTCCAGGTCCTTGACGCTGTCGCCGACCATGTACGATGCGTGCAGATCGATGCCCATCTCGTCGCGCGCGCGCTCGAGCATGCCGGGCGAGGGTTTGCGGCACGAGCACGATTTCCGGTAGGCGGGGCTGCCCACCTCGGGGTGGTGGGGGCAATAGTAGATACCGTCCAGCCGTGCGCCCTCCTCGGCAAGGAGCTGGCGGACGCGCTCGTGAACTTCTTCCACAAGCGACTCTTCGAAGTAGCCGCGGGCGACGCCCGCCTGGTTCGTCACGACGACGGTTTGGAAACCCGCCTCGTTGGCCGCGCGGATCGCCGCGGCGGCCCGCGGTAGGAGGCGCACGCGGTCGACGTGGTTGACGTAGCCCACCTCGTCGCAGACGGTGCCGTCGCGGTCCATGATGATCGCCCGTCGGCCCATTCCGTCTCCTCTCGTCACGCTCGGGCCGCCGTTTCGCCCGGCGGCCTGGTCTTCCAGCGGCGATGCATCCAGAGCCACTGCTCGGGGTTGCGGCGCGCCCAACCCTCCACGACCGCGGTGCAGGCCGCGGTCAGGCGCAACACATCCGCGTCCCGATCGCCGGTCGGTCGGGTCGGTACGGCCGGCCCGATGTGAACCGAGATTCTACCGTCCGTCGCGACACGGGAGAACAGCGGGACGATCGGAGCCTCGGTGCGCAACGCGAGAAGTGCGAGCGTCGGCGTCGTCGCGGCGACGCGGCCGAAGAACGGAACGAACACACCGTCCTCGTGCGCGTCCTGGTCGATCAGAATCCCCACGCACAAGCCTCTTGCCAGCGCGCGCATGGTCTCGCGGACGGCGCGCCTCTTCGGGATGACCTCCGTCCCTGACGCGCCGCGCAGCTCGCCGAGCCGCCGGTCGAGGAGGGGGTTGTCCAGCGGCCGAGCGACAACCGCATGGGGAATTCCGAAGCGCCTCAGCGCGAAGCCGCCGGCCTCCCAGTGGCCGAGGTGCGCCGAAAACACCAACGCGCCTCGCCCCGAGGCGAGCGCCTCGCGGAGGTTGTCGATGCCTTCGACCTCGAGAATCGCATCGAACGCGTTGCCGTCGAGCCGCGGGAAGGCGAGTGCGTCGAAGGTGATCCGACCGAAGTGGCGCCAGCATGCGCGGAGCACGCGTTCCCGCTCCGCGGCCGGCATCGCATCGCCGTAAGCGGCGCGGAGGTTCTCCCGCGCGATCCCCGTATGGCGGCGGTCGATCCGGCCGGCGAGCGCGCCCGCGGCGCCGCCCAAGGCGAGCAGGCCGCGGCGGGGCAGCACGCGCGTCATGGTCCATGCGAGCTCGACCGCGGCGACCTCGGTCCAGAGTCGCAGGCGGTTCATCGCGAGGCGCGTCCGGCGCGAGCCCGCGCGGCGCTGCGGACGGCGTCCAAGAGGACCCGTTCATCCCAGACGACCGCCTCGATCCGCAGCACGACGAGCGGTGCACGCGCGAGCGACGCCCCGGCCGCCGCCTGGAGACGCGAGAGGTCCTTTTCCGTCGTCACGAGGGGAACGTCGAGAGTCTTCGCCTCCGCGATCAACGCGTCCCATCGCGCGAGGGTGTAGGGATGGTGATCGCGAAACACGAGGAAGCCGGCCGTCACGACTCCCGAGCCCTGGAGGTCCCCGCGGAACAGGTCGGGGTCGCCGATTCCGCAAAACGCCAGCGCGCGCGCGGGAGCCGGGCACGCCGCGCCGGTGGCGTCATGGAATCCTGTCGTCCTGTGCCCCGCGCGAACGATCGGCCCGGAATAGCCGGCGGCGTGGACGGCATGGATCGCGCCGGTGGCACGATCGCCGTCGCGCACGCGCGTCAAGACGACGAGCTGCGCACGCGCCAGCGCTGCCGGCCGCTCGCGCAGGAACCCGCGGGGGAGGAGGTGGCCGTCGCCGAACGGCGCCCGCGAGTCCAGGACCACGATGTCGAGATCGCGCGCGAGGCGCCGGTGCTGGAATCCGTCGTCGAGGAGCACGACGCCGGCGCCGGCCGCAGCTGCGCAGCGAGCGCCTTCGATGCGATCCGCTCCGACGACGACGATGACCCCCTTCAGTGATCGCGCGAGCAGGTGGGGCTCGTCGCCGCAGGTCCTCGCGTTGACGCGGGGACCCTCGCCGGTCGAGACAACGAGAGGACCGGGGCCCGCCGTGCCTCCGTACCCCCGGCTGACCACGGCGGGGACCAAGCCATCCGCCTGAAGATGCCTCGCTATCCACGCGACGAGCGGCGTCTTTCCCGTGCCCCCGACGGCGAGGTTGCCGATGCTGATGACGGGAACCGAAGCGCGTTGCGTCGCGGCAGGACGGTCGTACCAGGCGTTCCGCAGCCGGACGATGGCCGCGAAGGCGCCGGTGGGGATGGCGAGGGCCACGGAGGCCGCGGGGGACCGCCGCCTCATGCGATCCCTCCCGACCGCGAGCGGTCCAAAACCGAAAGCACGAGGTCGGCCGCGCGGCCCAGCGCGCCACGGTTGGCCGCAAGGAACTCGCGGCCCAAGGCGGCGCGGCGCGCGCGCTCGTCCGGACGCGTCGCCAGATCCGCCCAGGCACGGCCGAGGGCCTGGGCGTTTTCGACCCGCATGCCGGCGCCGGATCGCTGAAGCTCGGCGGCGATCTCCGCGACATGCCGGGTGTATGGTCCGAAGAGGACCGGAACGCCCGCGGCGAGCGGTTCCAACAGGTTGTGTCCGCCTACGGGCACGAGGCTTCCACCGACGAATGCCGATCCCGCCAGTGCGTAGAGCGCCGCGAGCTGGCCGATCGTGTCCACGAGCAAAACGTCCGCCTCCCCGGCCGCCGCTCCGCGCGAAACTCGCGACACCGCAAAGCCCCGGCGCGCGGCCTCGCCGGCCGCCGCCGCGAATCGCTCGGGGTGGCGCGGCGCGAGGAGGAGGAGGAGCTTCGGCACGTCGCGACGCGCGACGGAAAAGGCGTCGAGAACGAGTCGGTCTTCTCCCTCGCCCGTCGATCCGGCGGCGACGACGGGACGGTCTGGCGCTAGCCCGTAGCGGACGCGAAGGTCGGAGGCATCGTCACGCGACGCGGGGAGATCGAATTTCAAGTTCCCGATGACCTCGAGCGCGCGTTCGGGCACCCCGAGCGCGGTGAACCTCTCGGCCTCGTCGCGGCCGGCGGCGCCGATGGCGTCGAGCCCACCAAGCAGCGGACCGTAGAGTCCCGACAGGCGCCGGTAGCGCGTGAGCCGCTCCGGAGCCAGACGTCCGTTGACGATGACGACCGGAACGCGGCGCCTCGCCGCCTCGGCGAGAAGATTGGGCCACAGCTCGGTTTCGACCAGGACGATCATCGAGGGCGCGATGACGTCGAAGGCGCGGCGCTGCACCGACGGGAAATCAAGGGGAAGAAAAAACGCGGCGTCGAGGACCGGAGGCTTCGGGAGCTGCGCGTGCCCGGTCGCTGTGACCGTGGAGGCGACGAGCGCTTGGCCCGGCCGGCGACGCCGGATCTCGCTCGCGAGGGCGTCGATGATGCGCGCCTCGCCGACCGACGCGCCGTGGATCCACAGCGAGCCGGGCAAGACGGACGGTAGGCGGCGCCCGAGGCGTTGGTCGCGTGCGAGTTCGGCTTCCGGGGTTCCACGCGGCCAAACTCCGAAGACGACCGACGCGGCGCGCACCGGGAGCAGCGCGGCGTTGTAGAGCATTCTCATCGCATCGTGTGGCGCGCGGGGCAAGGCACGGGGAGTCTAACAGGTCCCGGCGGAAGGACAAAAGAGGGCGCGATCGACGGCGCTTCAGGCGGCCCCGCCGTCTCGTGGCCGGTGTCCGGGGCCGACCCTATATTCCGCCCCCGGGTCCTGTATGAAGAGGTGACGCCGTCGTGTCCAGTGGGGGTACGAGCACGAATCCGTCGTTGGCGGCGCCGTTTCGCAGCCGTGTGCGCATGGTCTACCTGCTGCTCGCGGTGTTCACGTTCGTCGCCTTGGCTCCCCTTTGCTCGGTTGCGTGGAGGCTGATCGACGGCAACCGCGAGGCGCTCAAGACGTCGCAGCAGGAGTACCAGCTCCTCCTCGCTTCGACGATCTCGCGGGAGCTCGACATCCACGTCGAGAGCCTCGGGGCGCAGCTCGTTCGTGCGTCGTACTCCCTGGCCATTGCTTCCGGGCGCGCGGACAGGGTCGGGGACGCCGCCCTCCGCCTCGTGCTCGAGGAGGCCGTGGACGAGAGGATGCGATACCTGAGGTTCACCGACTTGCGCGGCCACGTCGTGAGCTCTGCGGCCGACGCCGCGATTCCCGACGAGCTCGAGCCATCCTTCCGCGCCGGGTTTCGCGCGACGGCGGAGAGTCTCCTGGACCAGCACCAAGACGGACCGAAGGGCGCGTCCCACGGCAGTCCCGTGCTCCTCCCCGGGGATCCTCGGCGCGCGGCGATCGTCATGACGGCTCCGGTCATCGCCGGCGGGAGATTCCTCGGAGTCGTTTCCGCGCTCGTCGACTTGCAATCGGTGTGGGACGCGGTCGTGGCCGGCCACAGCAAGGAGCCGCACGCCCTCTTCGCCGTCGACGCGAAAGGACGCCTCTTCGCCGCCAAGAACCTCC
>JAYUCM010000287.1:0-3442 GCA_043740355.1 Acidobacteriota bacterium
CGCGAGCGGGTCGGCTTCGAGCCCCGACAGGTAGACCGAAAGCCCTCGCGCGGCGTCGAGGCCGAACACCTTGTGGAGGCGGGGACGCCTCAGGTCGGCATCGACGAGGAGCACCCTCCGCCCCGCCTGCGCCAGAACGACGGCCAGGTTCATCGCGGTCGAGGACTTCCCGTCCTCCGGGAGCGCGCTCGTCACCATGATCTGCCGCGGCGGATGTCCCGGGTTCGACAGGAGGATCGCGGTGCGCAGCTCGCGGTACGCCTCGGATGCGGGCGCGGACCGGTCGCGGTGCGCGACGAGGTCGACGGTCTCGGCCAGCGCCGGCTCCGGCCGTCGCCCTGTCATCCGGGCCGCGGCCCCGTGATGCGGCACCACCGCGAGCACCGGCAGCTCGACGAGGCGTCCGATCTCGGCGGGGGAGGCGATCGTGTTGTCGATCGAGTCGAGGAACAGCGCCGCCGCCACCCCCAGCCCGAGGCCGACCAAAAGCCCCAGCACCAGGTTGACCTTCTTGTTCGGGCGGAACGGCGCGGCCGCGGGCCGCGCGCGGTCCACGATGCGGATGTTCGACGAGGTCGCGTCCAGGTCCTTCAATCGCGTGGTGAGCGTCATCTCGTTCTGGCGCATCAGCAGCGCGTTCATCGTCTCGCGCTTCTTCTGGACGTCGGACTGGAGGTTCTTGAACTCGACGGCGTCGCGCTTCAACGTCTGCGCCGCACCCTGCTGATCGTCGAGAAGCGCGGACAGGCCGCGCACCTCGAGGACGGCCTGCCGGTACTCACTCTCGGCGCCGCGCCTCACGTTGTTCCCGATCTCCTCGATCGTAAGGTCGAGCCGCGCGCGCGCCTGCTCCATCTTCGAGCGCAGCTGCAGCATGCCCGGCCAGTCGTCCTTGAACAGCTTCGATTTCTCGGAGTACTCGGCTTCATACGACGCGTATTCTTGCTTCAGGCGCGAGATCAGCTCGGAGCGCTGCGTTTCGGGAAGCGCTGCGGCCGGCGTCGCCAGCGCGGCGTGGTACGTCGCCTCCTTCGCGGCCAGCACCGTTCGCGCCTCGGTGCGCTTGGCCGCGATGTCGGACAGCGCCCGCATCGTGATGTTGCCTTCGTCGTCGGCCGAGACGATCCGCTTCGACTCGCCGTACCCCTGAAGCCGGTCCTCGAGCACGGCGATCTCGCGCTTCAGGCCGGCGACCTGGTCGACGAGGAACTCCGCCGCCTGGTCGTTGGTCTTGTAGCCCGCCTCGAGGTTGAAGCCGATGTACGACGCGACGACGCCGTTGGCGATGTCCGCCGCGAGGATCGGATCCGGAGAGACCCACGACACCAGCACCAGGTGCGAATTACGCACGGGCGCGATCTCCAGGCCGCCCAGGAGGCGCGCCGCCGCGATCTCGACCGGATCGGCGGGCGTTTTCGACACGGCGCCCGGGAAGAGCGCGCGCAACCGCCCGTAAAGCGAAGGCCCGGCATCGCCCGCCGCGAACCTGGGGTGCGAGACCAGATCGAGGCGTGAGACCGTCTTTCGCGCCACCGCGTCGGACGAGAGGATCTTGTACTGCGTCTGGTAGAAATCGGCGTACGCCGCGAACGAATAGTCCACCGAGCCCAGCTCGCGCACGCTCAGGATGTCGGGGTTCTGCCGCTCGATCTGCGCCGTCACGGTCGAGCGATAGAGCGGCGTCACCAGGAACGACCCGACGAGGGTGGCCAGGACCACCGACGCCACGCAGAGGTAGACGGCCCCCCGGCGTCGCTTCAGAACCGCCCAGTAGTCGAGCAGGTCGCGCGCGCGGGGGTTGGCGTTCATCAGAAGAACGACTCCGGCACGAGGACCAGGTCGTCCCTCTGCAGGACCGGGTCGTCGTCCTTGCCGCGCTTCACCCGCTTGAGATTGACGGGGATCGTGATCCGCGTGCCGTTGGGTCCCGTGCGGATGATCTGCACTTTGGACTGCGACGCGCGATCGGTCGTGCCTCCCGCGAGCGTGACCGCCTTCAGCACGGTCACCGGCTCGGAGCGGGGGACCTCGTACAGGTTCGGCGTCTTGACCGCGCCGGTGACGAAGATCCTCACCTTCTCGACGGCGGGGACGTACACGATGTCGCCCGGGAGCACGGCGAGGTTCAACTTCGGGTCGGCCTCGTACACCAGCTTGTCGAGATCGACCGAGATCCGCTGCGTGCCCGCTTCCAGCGGGCGGAAGATGATGATCTCCTTCCCGAGGTCGCGGTCGAGCCCGCCGGCCAGAGAGATCATCTCGAGCAGCGTCTTTTCGCCGAGCATCTCGTACGTGTCGGGCTTCTTCACCGCCCCGGAAACGGCCACCTTCTTCGACTGGTACTCCTTGACGAAGATCGTCACCTGCGGGTTGCGCACGAACCTCTCTTCAAGCAGGCGCGCGATCAGGGCTTCGAGCTCGCCCTTCTGCAGCCCCGCGACGTCGAGGCGGCCGAGCAGCGGCAGCGTGATCGAGCCGTCGTCGGCGACGCGCACGGTCTGATCGAGCTCCTTGAGATCGAAGACCTTCAGCTCCAGAAGGTCCTGGCGGCCGATCCTGTAGTCGGAGCCGCCGCGCTTCAGGAACGGCGCTTGCGCTTCGATCGGATAGGCGGGAAGGACCTGGGGCGGTTCGGTCCCGGGTGCGGCGGCCATGAGCATGACGATGGCGGCGTTGAGCAACATGACCTCGAAGTCTAGCAGCAGATGGTGACCCCTAGTAACCGAAGGACACGCCGAAGCCGATGGTGCCGCGGTTCTGATCCAGCCCGGGCACGTTCGACTTCAGGGTCCACCGGGTGTACCGGAAGGCGTATTCGACCCGCCGGCCCAGATCGTTCTCCGAGATCCGGAACCGCACCCCCACGGTGCCGCTGGAGTAGACATCGCGGCGTCTCCCCGGATGGTCCACGAAATTCAGCGAGGCGCGCCCGGCTCCCAGCTCGGCACCCAGGAAGCGGTTGAAGTACTTCACGAACGACAGGTCGCCGCCGGTGTGGACGTAGAGGCTGGTCGATTCATAGATCGAGTAGCGGACGTCCCGCACCCCGGTCAGCGTCAACCGGCTTCCCGACCCGCCGAAGCTGTACCCCAAGGCGACGTCGGCGACCGCGCCCCGGAATCCCGAATACAACGGGTTGACGAGATCGAACTTCGCCCAGCCCGCCCGCGCGGTGCCGAAGACGCGGCCGCCCAGGCCGAAGTCGATTCCGACGAGCACGCGGCGCTCGTCGCCGTCGCGTTTCGCCGCCGTGTCCGTGTCGTCGAACCTGATCGTCCGCCGCGAGGCATCGAGCAGGAGGCGCGTCCGGCCGAACGCCAGGTAGCGCGCCTTGAATCGCGTGCCGTGCTCCACCCGATCGGTCAGCGTGTCGATCCCCGCCTGGTCGGGGTCGGTCGCCGTGTATCGGGTTCGCGTGACCCCGAGCTCGGCGTCGGTGCGC
>JAYUCM010000288.1:0-20915 GCA_043740355.1 Acidobacteriota bacterium
CGGAACCCTTCGTGGACGACGCCGGGGAGATTGCCGAGCAGCGTGAGATTCAGCGTCTCTGCCGCTCTGCCTTCTTGCTGGGCCCGAACCGAAATCGTCGCGTCGCCGGACCAGATGCAGTTCGCGTCGATGGGACATCGCGAATCGTCCAGCACACGCACGAAGGTCACCGAGAGATGCTCGTCGGTGAGCACCGCAGTCTGACGGGCGGCAACCGAGAACGGCACATTCAGGAACGCTTGGACCGTGGGCAGGCGGGATGGCTCCATCGACGTATCGCAGGCAGCCGGCAAGAGACTCAGCCCCAGAGCTGGAAGCACAAGACCCAGCAGGCATGTCCTCTTCAGATTCATGGTGGAAGTCCCTCCGTGAGCGGATCGGAGACCTGATCCTGTACCTCGTAATTTACCCGTGCTCTGGCGCGCACAAGAAATCCTCGTAACAATAGCGCCTCGTCGGCGCGACAGGAGGTCGTCAAAAACTACCGGAGGAAATCCATGATGATCAAGCATGGGCTCGAGCTCGCCGCGGCACTGGCTCTTGCCGCAGCAATGGCCGGCTGCTCCTCGGTCGACCAGTCCGGTTCCAACAAAGGCAACTTCCGGGTGGCCCTCAAGGCATCCGGAACGACGACCGCCGCGGCGACGACAGGTGCCTCGGGCGGGGGCAACGACAACGGCATCACCGCCGCGAATATCACGATCTCGGGCGCGTCCGCGCGGACTGCGGACGGAACGTGGATCGCGGTGCAGGGTTCGTTCCCGGTCACCGTCGACGTCATCGCGCTGGCCACGAGCGGCGGCACGCAGACGCTGCCGCCCGACGTCCTCCCGGAAGGGCACTACGACGCCATTCAGATCACGATCACTGCCGTGAACCTCACGCTGCACGACGGAACCACGATCGCGATCACGCCTCCCGCGACGGGGTGGGAGGTTGTGATCGGAGTTTCCTTCGACGTCGTCGCCGGACAGGAAACGGTCGTCAATCTCAATCTCCACTGCGATCACTCGTTCAGCTTCCGGAGCGGTGAGTTCGAGTTCGATCCGGAGATCGAGGTTGAAGGCGTCGAGCAACACGACGACTAACCCGACCGATCGCGCTGCGCCGCCGATTCATCACGTGCCCGGTGGAGGCTTCAGGAATCCGTGGCCGGACAGCGAGCCGCGCGGATGGCGGGACGTTCTTCGCTGGTCGATGGAACGCCGGCGGCAACGTCAAGTCGCGACTCCCCGGCGCGGATCGTTTGCGACAGCCGCGCCACGCGTGGTCTACCCACGTGCCGCCGCGACGGAGTTCACCGCGACATGGATCGGGCATTCGACCGTCCTGCTGCAAATGGGCGGACTGAACGTTCTCACCGATCCGGTGTTCAGCGAGCGTGCGTTCCCGGTCCAATGGGCGGGACCTCGGCGGGTGATGGACCCTGGGCTACCCCTCGACGCGCTTCCGCCGCTCGACGTCGTTCTGCTCTCGCACAACCACTACGACCACCTCGACAAGCCTGCGGTGAAACGCCTCGCGCGCGCGCATCCGGATGCCGCATGGGTCGTGCCCCTCGGCTTAGGCTCCTATGTTCGCGCGTGGGGCGTGAGACAGATCGTCGAGCTCGATTGGTGGCAGCGGGCGGACGTGCACGGCCTGCAGGTGACCGGCACACCGGCCCGGCATTTCAGCGCGCGACGCCTGGGCGATCGATGCAAGACGCTCTGGTGCGGCTACGTGTTGGAGTCGGCTGGGGGCCGCGCGTATTTCGCCGGCGACACGGCGTACCACCCGCAGTTCGCTGAGATCGCCGCGCGATGCGGACCCTTCGACTTCGTCATGATGCCGATCGGCGCGTACGATCCGCGATGGTTCATGCACGTCGTGCACGCCGACCCGGAAGAGGCGGTGCAGGCGTATGTCGATCTCACGTCATCCGGCCCCGGCCTGCAGCCGCTCATGCTCGCGGTGCACTGGGGCACGTTTCGTTTGACCGACGAGCCGATGGATGAGCCGCCGCGCCGCGCAACGGCCGCTTGGCGGCGGCGAGAACTCGACGCGTCGCGGCTTTGGGTCGCCCCGTTCGGGGAAACGCGACGATGGAAGGGTGAGTAGGACGAGATCCGGGCTAGCCGTCGCGGCGTTGGAGTGCTAAGGCTGCGGCCTCACGAACGCGCTCGCGTGAGTCCTTCCGCGCCAGCTCCGCCAGCAGCGCCATCGCCTCCGGCGTGCCCACCGATCCGAGTGCCTTCGCCGCCGCCACCCGGATTTCCAGCGCCTCACCGCGGCCGAGGATTCCCTTCTTGCTGAGCAGCCTCGCCAGCACCGCGTACGCATCCGGTGATCCGCTCCGCGCCAGGCCAAGGATCGCCTCCTCGCGCATCTCGCCGGACACGGCTTCGTAGGGGGGCGACTTCTCGCAGAGACACGTCAGCGCGTCCCTCGCGCCGCTTCCGGGAAGAGCCGACAGAGCGTGGACGGCGGCGATGCGGACCCGAGAATCGCCGTCCGAGAGAGCCGACAGGAGCCGCACTTCGCTCTCCTCTGCGCCGAAGCGGCCGAGCGCGCGCACGGCCTCCCTGCGCACGCGAGCGTCCTTGTGACCGCTCGCCCGGAGGATCTCGGGGAGCACCGCCTCATCGGTGACGTCGGCGAGGATCGAGACGATGTTGCGCACAAGAAACCACCGGGGATCGTCGAGAGCCGGCACGAACGGCCGCCAGGTCAAGGTCGCGATCTCCTTCAGCAAGCCCATGAGCTTCGCCCGCCGCGGGCGGTTCTCTTCGCCGGCCAGCTCCTCCACGACATGGGGCACGGAAGTTCTCGACAGGAGCTCCACCGCGTCCACGGCACCGGGGCCGGCTTCCTCGAGCGCCGCGCGCGTCAGTGAAGCGGAGATTTCGGGGTCGATCGATGCGGCGAGCGCCGCGTCCAGCGATCGTCCCTTTTCAACAGCGGCAGCGTCTCGCGAGGCGCGAAGAGTGCCGGCCGTTCGCAGGATCTCGATCGCGGGCCCGAATTCAACTTGACGCGCATGGGCCGCGAAGAGGCCGGCGAGACCCTGAACCAGCTTGGCCGCCACGTCATCGTCCCGCTCGACCGCGAGCCGGCCGATGAGACTCCGCGTGATCGCTCGGAGCGTTTCCCGCCCACCACCGGCGCTGTCCACGGTCCGCACGACGGCGGGAATGCTGCCGGCCACGTTGCGGCGCACGACGGCGTCCGGCGACGTAAGACCCTCGAGGAGACGTTTCACGAGGCGTGACGCCTCCTCGCGTTTCCCCGCGTCGAGGAGCGACCTCAGAGCGATCTCCACGAGATCCGCATCCGCGCGCCACAGATAGTCGTTCTTGTTGAGCAGCGCGAGGCGGCGGTCGTCGTCCATCTCCGTCCACAGAAGCCGCGCAAGGAGCTCCTTGTATTCCTCCTGTGAGACGCCGAGACGCGCCAGCTCGCGTTCCGCCGCGGAGAAGGCGTCGGCGCGGTGCCGGCGCCAGGCCGACGCGCGATTGAGGATCTCGGAGAGCGGACGGTAGTCCGCGAGCTCCCGCGGATGGTGCAGCGCCACCAGCTCGCCGATGGCGGCGGGTGCCAGCGCGTCGATCGCCTCTGCAACGTGCCGGTGGACCGAAGCCACGCCGCCGTGCTCGACGAACAGCGGGCGGTGGGTCGCGGGCGCGCAGCCGACAGCCGCCAACCCTATGTCTCCGAGGATCTCCTCCCGCCCCCGAACGCGCTCCGCGATGGCCCGGTCGGCCAGCGCTTCGAGCGTCGCCGCCACGAACGCCGCGACGGCGACCGGGCTGTCGGCCTGATGCGCATCCCGCGCGGCGGCTTCGAGCGCCCGGCCCAGATCATCGGGGTTGCTCGAGACGACCGCAGTCGCGACCGGCGCTGCGTCCGATCCCGCCGCGGAAAGCGGCGGCGTCGCGCGAAAGCGGGTGAGAAGGTCGACGAGCGCCGCATGCCGCAAAGAGTCGGCGTCATTTCCGGCGCGGACGAGCTGCTTGCGATCGATCTGGATCGACCGCACGCCCTCGTCCTCGAGCACGCGGTCGAATCCTCCTCGTTCCTGGATCTCTTCGGGAGCGAGAAGTAGGCTCCGCAGGAGGACGAGGTGGTCCCGATGCGTGACCTCGGGCAGGATGGCGATGCAGTCGATGCCGCGCGCCGAGAGCACATCCGCGATCTGACGCGCAAGGAGGCGGTCCCGGTCCAGGATCAGCTCGCCCGCGTAGACGCGGCCTTCCGACCCGGTGAAAACGAGCTCCCCTCGGAGGGCGAGCATCGCCTTCAGCCGCTCGAAAGCCCTATCCACCGACTCGCGCCCGCGAGGATGCTCCGACGAGTAGAGCCCCACGTTCCTGACGGCGAGGCAGAATTCCTTGAGCCAATCGTTCGCGAGAGCAGCGACTGCCTTTTCGTCCACCGTCGGGACCCTTCAGAGTGCGCGCCGGACCGTCCTTCGCGGCGTCAATATGGGGTCGGAGCTCGCAGCGGTCAACGGACCTTGGGACCCAGATTCGGGTTGATTCTCGGCGTCCGCCGGCGCGGCGTGGGACGGGGCGTCACGTCACAGGCGTTCCCCACGCCGTCACCGTCGGTGTCGAGCTGGTCGGGGTTGACGACGCATCGACAGTTGTCGCAAGCGTTGTGAATGCCATCGCCGTCGGAATCCAACCCGGCGATGTCGTCGTCGATCAGGCCGTTGCAGTCGTCGTCCAGTCCGTCGCACTGCTCCGGCGCGCCGGGGAACACCGCCGGGCGCGCATCGTCGCAGTCGAAACACGACTCGCGGGTGAAGTAGATCTCCTGACGCCCCGGAACGCGTCGATCCGACCAGACCACGGCGTATTGCGAGCCGTTCCAGACCACACTCGGGCTCACCGAGGCTCCGAAGGCATTCGTGAGCCGTGTCTCGCCGCCGACGAGCGTCCCGGAACGCGAGAGCCGGGCGATGTACACCTCGGAAGCTCCCCCACGGAAGTCTTGCCAGGCCACCAAGGAGTCCTGTCCCGCGGCGGCCAGGGAAGGAAACGAAGCGGTAGCGGCTGCGCTCGAAACCCTGATGTCGGACGTCAGCTTCGTCCCCGACGCACTGAGCTTGGCCCAGTAGATCCCTAGAGTGCCGTCACGATTGTCAGCCCACGCCACCTCGAAGTACTTCCCATCCCAGATCACCGAGGGATGCCCTTCCAGGAAGTCCTGGGGCGCGCCGCCGACGTGAGTCGTCACCCGCGTATCCGCGCCGAGCTTGTTGCCGCTGGCATCGAGCCGCGCAAAGTAGATCTCGAGCCGGCCGTCGCGGAAGTCCTGCCAAGCGATCCCGAATTGCGACCCGGTCCACACGATCGACGGGTATTCCGAGTTCCCGGTGGCCGACGTCACACGCGTCTCCGTCGAGAGCGACTCGCCTGCCTCCGAGAGTCGTGCGAGGTAGATCTCGGAACGACTCTCGTTGTCGCGTTTATCCGCCCAGGCCACGCCGTACTGCTGGCCCGTCCAGACGATGTCCGGGTCGGCGATGGGGCTGACGACTTGATTGACGCGTTTCTCGTTTCCCGTGGGGTTCAGCCCGGAATCGAAGCGGAGGAACCGGACATCGTGCTCGTAAACGAAGACGACGCCGTATGAGTCGCCGGTCCACGCGATCTCACAGGATGGGCGGCCGACGTTCGGGATGTAGCTGCCGACCGGAGCGGCTGGACCTACGCGCCGCCCCCGGGGATCCAGATGTGCGATGCGGAAGTAGTGGTCGTGTGCGCTCTCCAGGTAGTAGCAGAGCCCGTAGTCCGTTCCGTTCCACACGAGATCGGGGCTGGTTGCCAGGAGCTGGCGGGGCTCCGAGGGTGGAACGGATGTCGAGACCTGGATCTCGCACGAACCCTGGCACGTGGGATAGCCGTCGCCGTCGAGGTCGAGCTCCGACGCCGGGACAGCCGGCCAGGCCGGATCGTTGCAGTCGTTGTTGATGCCGTCGCATTGTTGCGCGGCACCCGCATACACCAGCGGGTCGGAGTCGTCGCAGTCCTCCGCGCACTCCGAATACCCGTCGCCGTCGTCATCGGTTTCATTTGGGTCTTCGACGTACGGCCAATCGGGATCGCTGCAGTCGTTGTTGAAGCCGTCGCAGATTTGTGGCGCGCCGGGGTATACGCTCGCGTTGGCGTCGTCGCAGTCGTCACAGACAGGATACCCGTCGCCATCGTGATCCGTCGTGTCGAGAGCGACGTACCGTCCACCGCTGTCGACGCTGCTGGAGCCGTTGTTGCTGGAACCACCCCAGACGATCACGAGACTCCCTGTCCAGACCACCGTGTGCTGGTGCCGAGCTGACGGTGCGTCAGTTGTCGCTGTTGGCGTCCAACGGCGTGTTGCGGGGTCGAAACGCCCGCCGGTATTGAGTTCGTAGTTGCTGCTGTCATGGCCGCCCCAAATGACGACCTGGTGCCCCGTCCACACGGCTGTGTGGTGGCGGCGCCCGAGCGGCGCACCCGACGTTGGCGTTGGCGTCCACGTGTCCGCTGCAGGGTCGTACTCCGCGCCTGTGTTCGTGTAGCCGGTTCCCGTCGCGCCGCCCCAGACCAACATTCGTCCTCCGGCCCATGTCGCAGTGTGGCTGGACCGTCGTCCTGGCGCCCCACTCAAGGAAGTCGCTGTCCAACTGTCGCTCACCGGGTCGTAACGGCCGCCGGTCGTGTTATCGCCGTTCCAGACCACCATCAGGCTGCCCGTCCAGACGGCGGGACCACCGGCTCCCTGCGGAGCCCCGGTTGTGGCGATAGGCGTCCAACTGTCGCCGCCTGGGTCGTACCGTGCGCCACCGAGGCCGTTCCAAACCAACATCAAGCTCCCCGTCCACACCGCGTTGCCACCGTATGGACTGGAAGCGATAGCCGACCAGCTGTCGGTTTCGGGGTCGTACTTCCCACCGTTCGCCAACGGTGTATCGGGGGACTCGAAACCACCCCAGATCAGCATCAGGCTCCCCGTCCACACGGCAGTGTGGCGGTCGCGCGCCGACGGCGCGTCCGTCAACGATGTCGGCGTCCAGGTGTCCGTCGCCGGGTCGTAGCGCCCGCCGGTGTCGAGGCTGCCGAGGGCATCGTTGTAGCCACCCCAGACGAGCATCAGATTCCCCGTCCAAACCGCGGTGTGCCGGTATCGCGGAGAGGGAGCGCTGGGCGCAGCGGTAGCGTCCCATGTGTCATCAGCGGCACACGACAGGCTGGCTGTAGCCATCCGCTGTGAACCCACGCGCGCCAGTCGATCCACCAGGGTCGCGCGTGCGAGACACTCCTTAATAAGCAAGGAATCGTTGCCCAACGCGGCATAGAGCTCGAGCAACCGGTCCGGCATCTTGCTTCCGCGCGCCATGCGCTCCAACTCGCGTTGGAGCATTGCGTCGGTCACGGCGGTTTTCCGGTGCACGTCAAGCGCGGCCGTCTGTTCGAGGTACTTGCGAACTTTCTTTTCGAGTAGCGCCCGCGGCACCGCTTCTTCGAAAGGTACTGTCGTCCCGACCTGGTGGGAGTAGTAGACCCGTTCGATGGCTTCCTGCGCTCTGACCCGATCCTCGAAGGTCAGGGTGCGCTGCGCCGGCTCGTTGGCCATGGCGCCGACAACGGCGAGAAACATCGACGCGCCGATCGCGGTGCGACGCATGGTGACCCCCTGCGCGGATACGGCCTGCTTACCTAATACGCCGCAACACCGGCCGAACGGGGAAAATCCTTACTTCGCCTTCGCGATGCCCAACGCCTCGAGCCTCGCCGCGACGTCGGTTCCCGCGGTCTGGGGCTTCACGCTCTTGTCGATGTCGAGGATCTTCCCGTCGGGGCCGATGTAAAACGTCCACCGCTTCGCGAATCCGAGTCCCGGCGGCAGAACGCCGTAGGCCTCGGCGACCGACTTGTCGGGGTCGGCGAGGATCGGGTAGTCGGTCGAGAGGGATTCGGCGAACTTCTTGTTGGTGGGAGCATCGTCGGTCGAGATGGCGAAGTAGGCCGCGTCGAACTTGCGGATCGCGACACCGCTCTCACGGAGCGACTTGCACTCGGCTGTTCAGCCCCCGGTGAAGGCCTTGGGGAACCAAGCCAGGACGACGGTTCTCCCCTTCAGAGAAGCCAGATCGTGGACCTTCCCGTCGGAGCCTTGCAGACTGAATGGCGGCGCCGGATCGCCGGGCTTCAATTCCGCGGCCCTCGTCCGGCCCGCACCGGTCGCCAAACCTAGGACGGCGAGCATTCCGGCAAACAGTTTTCGCATCGACGTTCCCTCCCGAGAAAATCCCGCCACCGGCGGCAATCGTGAGTATATCCTCGCGTCTCCGGCTACCGACGTTCGCGCGCGCGCGGCTATTCCAACCACGAGCAATGGCTCCAGGGCACCAAGCTCGAGACGAGGGTCAGCCTGGAAGACTACTTGCCTATCGGACTGCTCGGCCGCAGGTCAGGTTCCCGGAGCCGCACCCAGAAGCGTACGCGCCATTCACGCCGGCGCGAGTGTCGTTTGTGTTGGATCCCGGACTGGCGCTGTACACCGGACCGGCCGTCGGAGCGTGGCCGCGGTCGTTCCACACGCCGACGTCGAAGGGATCGGAGGTCGTGCGGTTGCCGCAGACGTCCGTGGCAACGACCGACGACGTGTACACACGACCGATCGGCCCGCAGGCTCCGTCGCGCTCCGCCCGCAGGTGCAGGACGCCCGGCTCGTAGACGCAGTCCCGGATCGAGTCGCCATCTCTCCTTCCCGTCCCGTCTTCAGGCTGGCTGGAGTTGCAGCTGGCGAATTGGATGGAGGCGATCCCGCAGGCGCCGATCGCCGCGGCGCGCGTCGTTGCAACCGTGAAATCGGCGTAGCCATGGTTCGGGGGCCAGAGCACCGCGCAGGCTCCCAGCGTCGGCTGCTGGGTGAATACGGGAGCGGTCGTGTTCGCCGTGTGGGTGCAGCCCGTCGCGGGGACGCACGCATCGATCGTGCAGCAGTTCCCGTCGTCGCAGTTCGCGGGACCGCCGGGGCTGCAGATCCCGGCGTGGCAGGAATCGCCGGTGGTGCACGCGTTCCCGTCGGTGCAGATGCCGCCGGCGGGCTCGAATCGACACGTCGCCGAGCAGCAATCGCCGTCTTTCGTGTTGCCATCGTCACACTGCTCATCCGGATCGAGTATTCCGTTGCCGCACTCCGTGACTTGGAACTGTCGCATCATCTCGTGGTCTTCGTGCTCCAGCAGATGGCAATGGAGGGGGTAAGGGCCCGAGTAGTCCGCGAAGCGCATGATCACGCGGGTGACGGTTTGCGGAGGGACTTGGAATGTGTCTTTCCAGCCGGCTTCTTCCGGTAGGGACGGGACGGGAGGACCTACGTACTCCGGTTGGTTATCGGAAGCGACTTCAAAGCGCTGGCTATCGAGAAGCTGGGCTTGCACGAGATGGACGTGCATCGCATGCATGAGGTTCGATCTGTTGAAGAACCGCCAGACTTCGGTCGTGCCCAGCTTCGGATAGTCCACGATCTCGTCCCAGTGCATGCCCGTGACGATCCCGCCTTGGATCGACTTGATGACCCACATGCTGTTCGCGTCGCCGCAGTGTTCCGGCTCCGGCTCGCGATTCAACTCGAAATCCCGCGGCGGATCGACCGCGTCGCTCTCGTGAAGGACGGGCACCGGACGCAGCGCCGCCGGGATCGAACTGAGGACGCCCGGCTCCCCGAGAACTCGGAACTCCATCACGTCCCGGATGACGCCGTCGCCGGGCGTCCCGGGGAAGCTCACGGGCGCGCTGTTGATCAACTCAATGTGGGTTCCCGCCGCGACGTTGCGGAAATCAACCACCAGGTCGACACGCTCGCCGGGAGCGATCGTGGTGGACGTCACGGGCACCGGCGCCAGCAGCAGCCCGCCGTCGCTCCCGATTTGCAGGATCGGGACCGGCGGCGTCGGGGCAAGTGTGTACGTCCTCGAATTCGACGCATTCACGATCCGAAAGCGGTAATACCCCTGCCTGACGTCCATGTACGGCCAGGCCTTGCCGTTCACCACGATCGTGTCGCCGAAGAAGTGCTCCATCCACATCGGGGGATAGGCGAGCGAGCCGTCGGGCCGGAAGGTCCGGTCCATGATCATCAGCGGGACCTCGAACTCTCCCGAGGGCAAACCGAGCCCGGCCTCGACGTCGTCGCGAATCAAGTAGAAGCTCGCGAGCCCCATGTAGACATTCAGACGCGTGGTCCCCAAGGCATGGTCGTGATACCAGAGCGTCGTCGGGTACTGATGATTGGGATAATGGTAAAGAACACTCTGGCCCGGAAGGAGCGTGCGCTCGGGAAACCCGTCCGAGTCGGGGCGAACGTGAGCGCCGTGGAGGTGCACCACCGTGCGAGGCTCGCGTCCTCCGGCCCCATGCGGGCAAGGATCGACCGGAAGGTAGTGGTCGGAGCGCAAGTCACCGTTCTCATCTCGAAGATCGTTGATCCATTTCACGGTCACCGTTTGGTCGCGACGGGCTTCGATCGTCGGCCCGGGGATGCTTCCTCCCACCGAAGCTGCGTTTCCATATCCCCAGACGGTCGTCGGCGGCAGATCCCGATGGAACTTCACGCTGAACTGGCGCATGGCGATCTCGTACGAGGCCTCGCCGCCGGGTTGCCCGACGATCGGCTGCGCGATCACGGGGCGTGGCAGTGCATCGACATACGGCTGGAGTACGGCAGAGCACGTGCCGGCGACGCACGAGCTCCCGTCACCCTGGTACGTCCCGGGAACTCCCGCACAGTCCGCGGACGTTCCGACGCTACAGCTGGCATCGGCAGCACAGCACGCTCCCGTCGGAGGCGGGGCGCAGATCGTGTTGCAGCATCTGCTGCCGTCGCCCTGATACGCCCCTCCCACCCCTGTGCACGCCGCGGCCGAAAGCGTCTGGCATCCTGCGATCGAACAACAAGCTCCCGACACCTGATCGACCGTGAAGGTGACGGACAGGGTGGGACCCGTCCCCCCCGCGTTCTCCCGACTGTCGAACCGCTCGGCGATCCCGTTCGTCTCCTGGTCTTTCAGGATCCAGCCATGATTGCTCTCGGAATCCTGCAGCCACGACTGAACGTCCTGGCTGAGCCCCGTCCCCGTCCAGCTGTAAGCCCCGGGCGCGGCGAGGACGTTGAGACTGGAGCTTCCCACGAGAGCGAAATCTCCTCCGACGCTGGCCCAGAGGCTCGCGGAGTCCGGGTAGAACCTGTGAATCCAGGTGGCGTCCCCCGGCGCCGACGGCGCTCCACTTCCCCCCGGGTCGCCGGCATCCGATGCTCCCTCACCCCAGTCCTCCCGCACTCTGAAGACCGAGACCGTGTCACCAGAGCTCGGGAAGCCAGGGCTCGAGGTTTTCAAGTGCATGGTCAATGTCGCCGACTGGACCACCGCGTCCGGGGGGATGCAGGCGAGATCGAAGTAGATGAGCGCGCGGCGCGCCACGCCCGAGTTGGTGCGACCCACGTAGAGGAAACTGCCGGCGCCATCGCTCAACGCTCCGCCTGGATCTTCGAACAAGGTGTTGTCTCTCGTTGGAACCAGACTCACCGTCTCGGACACGATGGCGGGCTTCGGGATCCGTGCGGCGCTCACGCTCGGAATCCTCGTCGCAGCCGTGGAAGTGAGCACGCTTCCGAGCACGACAATCGCGGCGCCGAGAGCTCGACCGCTGGCCGAAGGGCCCGAAATCCTGTCCATGATTGCAGCTCCCGTTGCCGAGGCGGATACGACACTCAAGACCTACGACAATCGGCTGGAGGGTTCCAGGGGTTTTTTGTGCCCGCTCCACGGCGCAGCGGCCGGCGCCGAGGGCCGTTCAATTCCTCAGCTCCCGGAGTAGCCGGCATGACACCTAGCGGGTCGGGCCGATGATCCAGAACGTCCGCGACGTTCTCGCGACGGTTCTACCCGCGGCATCGGCGGCTTTCACGACGAACGTCGCTTCGTACGGCTGATTCGACCACGGCAGACGGCCGGCTGGGAGGGGATCGTCGTTCACGACGAGACACAGGGTCGCGGGCGCTTGCGTCCAATCGGTCGCAGAGAATCGAATTTCCTGGTCGGGCAGCGACAGACTCTTCTCGATCGTCAGCGGCTCCCGCACGCCCTTCCCACGGCACAATGAGAAAACGAGCGAGATGGGTCGATCGGAACGCGCCATCCCGTAACGCAACGGGATCCAGCCTTCGGTACGCGCAGCCCCTTCCTCCGAAACGAAGGTACCGGCTCCCCACTGCATGACGTCGAGGGGATGCAGGAATTCGACCGCGTTCTTCTTCGGCTTTTCGAAGGCTCCGACTTCGGTGCCACGAGCCAAGCCAAGACCCTCGACCTCCTGGGCGATCCCTACGACCCAATACGGACCGAACGGAAGTCGGGCCTGCTTCTGGAACACGATCTGCGGAGATCGAGACGTCACCCGCGCGTTGCCGTAGCCCGAGACGCGGGAAGCTCCGAAATAATTGATTCCGACGTCCCACGTTGCGGGAACGGGGTCTGCTCCCGACTCGGAATTCAGGGTCAATTGAATCAACGCATCGACGCGCGACCGATCGAACCCGATCGGAACGAGCGATATTCCGGCCGGCTGCACGCCGGGCCATCGCCCCGACCGGAGCGCGATCGAAGCCGCTTCTTGCTGCCGACGATTCTCGCTGGGGATCGTCACGTCCGGAATCGACTCGACGCTCACTTGCCCCTTGAACGCGGATCGGAGCGTGACCTTCGGCCGGAGAGTCCGATTCGGCTCGAGCCCCGCGGCATCGAGACTGAGAACGTACTCACAGCTGAGGTCGGTCTGAATGTTCTGCACGATCTTGTCGGATGCACTCTTCTTGTAATGACCATAGCCGACCCTGCCCCCCGTATGTTCCGAAAGACTCAATAACGATGAGGTGGTGATCGCGCCCGGATCGTCGACCATCTTGAATCGAGGATCGTAGGGCGCGGTACCGTCCGCCTTGACAGCGTAGATGGCAACTCCGGATCGTAGCGCGGCTTCCACGACCCTCTCGCGAGAGGAGTACCTCGAATCCGCGAAGTAGATCAACGCCTTGGGCAGGGGCAGACCGGCCATTTCTGCGATCGCCCGCTCGAGCTGCAGCGAGGGTCCCTCGAGCGTCAGCTGCGCGGCCAATTCCGCGTCCTGCGCCGCGGCGACCGCCTGGTCGACCTGGTTGCTCGTCAGCAGGGCTCTCACCCGGCTCTCCGAGGATTCTTCGCTCCGCTCCGGCGCTTGTTTCGAAGGATCGAACAGTCGTTCGACGTCGAGCAGGAGTCGGTCCACGTCGCTCGTCCACTGAGACGCCGGGCTCGGGAGGAGCTTCAGCTGATAACCTGCCGCGGCCATTCGCGGAATCATGTTCTGAAGCATGGCGTGCGTGTTCTCGCGTCCCTCCGTTCCCATGCGATTCACGAAGAACAGCAGATGCTTCGACGACTCGGAGACCTCCGGCGGCCGTTCCGTTTCGGCTTCCGGGCAAAAGTTGTCCAGCTCGAACCGCGTCGGCGGGATCTTCACGAGATCGAGGATCACCGAGAAATCGTCCTTCGTCAGGTGAGCCGCTCGGCCTCGATACTGAGGGGCCAGCGCCCGGACTCTGACGGTCAAGGGGAGGAGTCTTCGCTCCGTCCGCTCCACCAGACCGACGTCCTTCGGCGGCGCGGGGTCGTCCGTCGAGCGGGCCGATCCCGCGAAAGCCGCGAGGACGATCAGAGCGAGGGTCATCACGGTCGACGATTATGTCTCGAAACGTCGGGCGAAGTGGCACGACGTGCTGCCGAGCGGGTCCACCGGCCTCGCGGCGATCCACGTGAGCGATTTCGAGATGATCGATGCAGGGAGCCGGATCACGCTCACCTACGATTGCGCGCGGAATCCTTGAATTCTGCGGTTGACAGCGGCGGCAGGCTGGGAGACCGTGGGCCGATCGGCGGTCCTTGGGGCTACCCCGCGCGCCGAAGGGAAGGAAACATTCCGGCATTCGTTCACGGCTCGCTGCGCGGGATGCCGCCGACCGAGATCCTCCAGTGGCTCGGCGGGGCGCGCAAGACCGGAACCCTCGAGGTCGAGCACGCGCGCGTCGTCCGGAGGATCCACTTCCGGGACGGGACGATCCGCTCTTGCGGGAGCGATTACGCGCCGACGTTGCTCGGCCAGTACCTGCTGGCCCGAGGCCGGATCGGCGAGTCCGAGCTCCGCACGGCGCTCGCGCAACAGGAGGAGTCCGGCCGGAATCTCGGCGCGATTCTCGTCGATGCGGGCCGACTGACTCCCGACGAGCTGGAGCGCTTTCTGGCCGCCAAGATCGAGGAATCGATCTACGGCATCTTCGACTGGGATGACGGGACGTTCCGCTTCGAGCCCGGGGCCGAGCCGCCGGCCGGCACCATCGAGACGGAGCTTTCCGTGGAGCACGTTCTGCTGCACGGCGCCACGCGTCAGGACGAGATGCGGCGCTCGCGGGAAGTCATCGGCAACGACGAGGCGGTTCTCGAAAGAACCGAGGCAGACCTGCCGGGCGCCGTCACGGCCTCGCCGGTTTCGCAGAGGATCCTCGCTCTCGTGGACGGCCGGCGCACGGTACGGGAGATCGTCCTGCACGCGCACGCGTCCCGGTTCCTCGTTGAGCGGCTGCTCTCGGGGCTCGTGGGAAGCGCCGTTTTGCGTCTGACGGACCGATCGACGCCGGCGGTCCCTCAGCCGGTCACGGCCCCGGTTCCACGGGCCGACGTCGAAGCCGAAGTCCGAAGGAAAATCGACGCCGGCGACCCCCAGTCTGCCCTGGAGGTCCTGGAAGGCGCATGTCGGACCGACACGACGGACGAGGCCTTCCTCCGATTGCGCGACGAGGCAGAGTCGGCGTGTTTCGCCCATCTGTTCGGAGATGTGCTCGGCCCTCGCCGCGTTCCCGATGTCGTCCGTCGTCCCGCCACATGCACGCCGGAGGAGTCTTTCCTGCTGTCGCTCGTCGACGGGAAGAACGACGTGCGGTCGCTCGTGTGGCTGTCTCCGTTGCGGGCCCTGGCCGTCGTCCGCTCGTTGAAGAACCTGGCCGATTCGGGCGCGGTGGTGCTTCGGGAGCCATGAATGCGAACCGCCTGGAAATGGTTCGGTGTGAGGACGGTCTATCGCATCGAGGCGAAGGGCCGACCCGTGGGGCGCGACGCAAACTACGCGCCTTCGATGACGCTCGTCGAGGAGCGCATCGTCGTCCTCAAGGCACGAAACGTCCGGGAAGCGATTCAGAAGGCCGAAGCCGACGCACGGAGATACGTGGCCGAATGTCGTCACCGAAACCCTTACGGTCAGCGCGTTCGCACCCGGTATGTCGGTTACTGCGACGCGTACCGGTCCGGAAAGAGCGTCGCGAGCGGAGCGGAGGTCTTCTCGGCATCGGAGGTCGTACCGCGGCGCGTATCGGACCGGGCCGTCGTCAGGCGGTTGATCGGCTCGCATGAAACGAAACGCGCCACCGCGGAACGACGAAACATCCTGGATGTCGTCTTCAACGCGCCCGCGCCGGGCGTCGCTCTGACACCCTACGAGCGATCGTTCATGGCACGTCACGGCACGCTCAAGCGGAAAGGCGACGCCTAGTCCTCGCGCCATGCGAGAGCCAAATGATCGTTCGGAAAAGAATTGTGCTCGAACGCTTGCCGCGATCGCGCCGCGTTGTATCTCTCTTCTAGCGACGGGAAAGCCGGGTGGGCCCTGCCGCAGGGGGACACGACCGTGGGCGGTTACCAGCTCACAGCGATCATCGAGCGCGAAGGCGGTCTGTTCGTCGCACGTTGCGTCGAGCTCGACATCGCGAGTCACGGAGGATCGGGAGCGGCGGCGCTTTCGAATCTCAAAGACGCCGTTTCGGTCTTCCTCGGGAACTCCCAGGAGGCTGAGATCCTTCGGCGTTTGGCTCGCGACGTCGAGGTCACGCGGTTCGAAGTCGACGGTCGTTGAACGAGGAACCGGGCCACCCGCGGGACACGGCCGGGGGGGGCCATGCGGGACATCCGCGGGCGACTCGATTGGCCGAAAGCTACGATGAACGTCACGGCCGCGCCATCGATCGCTAGGTGATTCGCGCGGCGCGGCCACCGCATCCTCGAAAAGATGGGCGCCCGCCGCCGCTGCCAGCGACGGGCGCCCCCGGTCTCAGCTCACAGGGCCCCGATCGGCTCGGGGTCGTCGGTGATTTCCGCCACCGGCGCAGGTGCGGAGAGCGAGATCGAGCTGGTCGAGCCGGCGGCGACTGTGAAGTTCGTGCTCGTCAGCAGAAAGTATGTCGCGTCGTCAAGTCGTACGACGACGCGAACACGCGCCGACACGGGGCCCGAGGTCGGGTTGTGCACCACGACGGTCACGGTCTGGCCGGACGATCCGGACGCGGTCGCTTGGAGATCCGCATAGTCGGCGAGAGCCGGCGTGAGAACGAGGAGAGAAAAGGCCAGGCAAAACGCTTTCATTTGCTTCGACATGGTGGTTTCCTTTCAAGAGAAAAAGAGCGAAATGAGTGGGCAGGACAGCCGATCGATCGAGGCGACGTCGCTTTGGGGGGGGCGCGCGCCCGACCGAGGCGGACGCGGCCACCCGCGACGGGAGTACCGCGTGAGCGAGACGCCTGGTGTCTGGACAGATCTCCACCCCGTTCTCGAGTGGAACGACAGTCCAACGATGAAGGGGCGCGACGCCGTTAGTCGCCGGATTCGCGGCTCGTGCCGCGGAGAGCTATGCGCCCGAGGCGGCGCTTCCGGTTTTGAGGTGCCCCCTCACCTCAGACGCTTCCTTGCTCGCCTGATCGACGAAGCGGACGAAATACTTGGCCTGCTCGAATTCAACGTGCGATCGCAGAGAATCGCCGAGGCCGGCGTACGCTCTCGAGAGATGGAAGTGGGAGTAGAACCGAATGATGTTGTCCGACGCGGCGATCGTCTCGGCGAGAACCCGAGTCAGCACCGTCAGCGCGCGGTCGGCCTTGCCGTCCAGCAAATGCGCACGCGCCTCCTCGATGAGCGCGAGCGCGTGAACGCGGTCGAAGCGCTTGAGCGCGGCAAACGCTGCCGCTCGCCGGGCCGCCCGACTCGCTTTCGCGGCGTCGCCTCGTTCGACCTCGAGTCGGGCCATCGCCACCAGCGCAAGCGCGCGATCGTAGGGTCTCTTCGCCTTCTCGTAGTCGCGAGCCGCCTCGACGAGATTCGCGTACGCGTCATCGAACGCCCGGAGATCGATTTGAATCGAGGCGCGAAGGTGCAGGATCCACCCGCGCCCACGATGATCGTCCGGCGCGACGAGCCGCTCGGCACCGGAGAGGTGCGCGAGGGCGACGTCCGTGGACCCGAGGGCGTGCCAGGTCGCAGCGGCCTGCACGAAGACACGTAACAGCATCGGCCGTTCCGGTTTGTCGAGGAAGAGATCGTCGAGTATCTGGCGGGCGATGTGGTACTTGCCCAGTTTCGCCGCCATGACCGCGAACGACAGTATCGATTCGTGACGGACAGCTCGGTCAGCCACCCGTTCGTCTGCGCGACGACGCATGGCGAGGTAGCAGGCGAAGGCGGTCGGGAGATCGCCGCTCTGCCAGGCTTTGGCGCCTCGTTCACTCAGCTTCGCGAGGTTCCCCTCGACGGAGACGGTCCCGGCGATCGCCTCCATGTCGAGGAGATCACCCGCCGCCTGAATGGGAAGGCCGTAGAGTTGAAGGAGCGCGTGCAGGCGCTTCAATCCCGGGTCGAGACGGCCCTGCTCGATCCTAGCCAAGGTGCTGAACGGAATGAGGTTTCCTCGAGCGGACGTCAGCCGTTCGACCTCGCGCAACGTGTAGCCGAGGCGTCGTCGTCGGTCCCTGAGCAGCACGCCGACGGAATGGGAGAGTGCGATCGCCTTGGCGGGCATGCGGAGGAATATACCGTACGTTGCCAAATATGCACGTAAAAGTTGCTTGACAGCAACGGTGACTCTGTGTACAACCCTAGTCAGCACGACTCGAGTTTGGGGCCCCAATGCTCGTTGCAGCTTCGGAAGCTGCGCGAAGTATCGACCGTGGAGGCGCGGCCGGCTTCGGCCGGCTCTGCGCCGTTTCGGAGTAACATGAGTGCGGCCGACTCATGTCACTACGAATCTCCGCATGTACGCGTGCAGCCGCGGCCGCCGTCGTCATTCTGATCGGGGCGGTTCCAGCGCGTGCCGACCGCGCGATCGACGAGCTCGCGTGGAGCGCCAATTTCGGAGAGGCTCTCAAAAAGTCCGCGAGTGCCGGCAAACCCGTCCTCGTCGACGTATGGGCGGTGTGGTGCGCACCCTGCAAGCTGATGGACCAGACGACCTACCGCGACCCGAGCGTCAAAGCCGAATCGGAGAACTTTGTTCTGATGAAGGTCAACGCCGACGTGCAGCTCCCCATCATCGAACGCTACCGGGTGAACGCGTTCCCCACGGTTCTTTTTCTCGACGAGAAGGGGCACGAGATCGCCCGGTTCGCCGGATACCGCAAGGCGTCCGAGCTTGCGCCGAAAATGAAAGCGGTCCGCGAGGGATTCGAACGGTATCGGAAGGCGCGCGAGACCCGCAGCGACCTCGAGTTCATGGGGGATTACTTCATGACGGCCGGGAATCCGGCCGGCGCGGCGGAGCGGTACCGGAGGGCGGCCGCGGAGATGGTCTCGGATCAGGGCAAGCGTGACGCGTGCGAAATGAAGCTGGCCTCCGCTGAGGCGGGAGCAGGGCGGTCAAGGTCGGCGATCGCGGTGTACGACCGGCTCTCCCGAACCTCGCTCGACTCGAAGTGCCGCGCGGACGCTCTGGTCGCGATGATCAGGGCGCAGATCGCCAACGGCAAGCGCAAGGACGCGCAGGCCGCGCTCGACCGGCTCGCGAGGGAGTTTCCCGACCGCGTTTCGGATGTCGACCCGGCGTTGAAGTAGGGCGGCACGCCCGGTCTCAATACGCGTAGCTCAACCCGCCGTACACGTAGCGGCCGCGCAGCGGGCCCCAGTTGTGGTTGTAGCGCGGCTTGCCCAGCGTCGTCTGAATGAAGTCGGTCGCGTTGTCCACGCCGGCGTAGAGCGTGATCCCCTTCGGAAGCGTCTGGTCGTAGCGGACGCTCAAGGTAGCGAACGCGGGAGTCGCATGGAAGTCGGTCAGCGTTCCGCCGATCACGCTGGCGCCGGACGCCTGCATGTGTTGGATGAGCATCGGCCCGGTGTAGGCGCCTGTGAGTGAGACCATGCCGGTCCGAATCGGGCGCACTGTGAGGCTGAGCGCGGCGCTGCGCTTCGCGACGTACGGGATCTTGTCGAAGTAGAACGTATACCCAACTATGCCCGATTCGCTGGCTATCACCACGGGGACCGCGTTCCCCGCGGTGCGGTTTTCCGCGTCGAGCCATGAGATCGACCCCTTCAGGTCGATCCACGGCGCAATCGTCCACGCCGCGTTGAGCTCGAGCGTCGTGAACCGGGCGTGCGGGATGTTGGTGTTCTGGTAGGTCGGTCGGTAATAGAACGACGAGCTGATCATTTTCAGGACGTAGTCGTCGAACGAGGTGTAATACGCCGCGGCGCCAAGCTTCAGCCCGGGCCCGGGCTGATAGATGCCCTCGATGCCGGCCGAGCGCGAACTCTCCATCGCGACCCCGCGGTTGTTGCGGTAGCGATTCCCGCAGCACACTTTGTCGTAGGTCGCCTGCGCCTGCCTGTACCCGGCGCCGGCGGTGAAACGCACCGTCCAGTCCTCCGCGGGCTTCCAGTTGAGGGCGAGTCGCGGGAGAACCCTGCTTCCGTGGGGCAGTTCGAGCGGCAGCATGAAGGAACGGTTCTCGTTGTCGGTGTAGTCGAAGGCCGCGTACCGCAGGCCGACCGTGAGATCGACGGCAGCGGAAGGCGCGTACTCGAACGATGCCCAAACGCCCTTTTCCGTCGGCTGTTCCGTGAGCGTGTAGTCGGGAGACCTCATTCCGAACAGGTTGAAAAGTAGATCGATTACGGCGTAGTCACGCGACATCCAAGAGGCCCCGGCGCGGAGCCGCCACGCAGCGCCGACCGGACGGGACCAAGCGAAGGTCGCCGCGGTGTCCTTCTCGTCGATCTTGTAGGTCGGGATGTTAACCGGGTTGAACCAACGGAGGTTCTCGAAGATGTCCTGGGATCGCTTTGCGTAGAGGCCCGCGACGACCAACTTCGAGCCGTCCGCGGTGACTCCCTCGTAAACGAAGTCGTATTGGCGCCGCGCGAGGTCGACGTTCTCCCGATTGTACTTGATCGCCCCGCCGGTATTTCGCGGATCCGAATAGCTGAGGAAGTCGAACGCCGACGGTCCGTCCTGCTGGTGCTCGACGTAGTCGGCGGCCCCCACGCGCAGCATGTGGCGGTCGGACGGTGTGAGCTCCACGTGGGCTTCGAGCGTGCGCCTGCCGAACGACGGCAGGTCCGGATTCGTGTCGTCGTTCGAGTCGATCGCGTCGGACGTGGCGTAGGTGGCCGCGAACGTGCCGCCGAACCACTCCTTCTTACCCGCGACGTCGACGCGGGCCCCCGCCCCGCCGAACGCCCCCGCGTCGGCCGAGGTGTTGACCTGAACCCGCGGCTTCGGGGTGCTCCGCTCGATGGTGATCCCGCCGCCGACGGCGGCGGCTTCGCGCGAGGCGTCGCACGCGCCGCGCTCGACGGCGACCTTGTCGATCATCGTCGCCGGCATGACGGACAGCAGATAGATCTGAGCCAAGCCAGTCGGAACGGGCAAGTCGTCGCAGATGATCGGCACGAAGAAGTTGCCGAGTCCGCCCAACGACAGTTCGGCGTTGTTGCAGTTGGTGCAGACGGTCTGCACCGTCACGCCTTCGCCCGCGAGCGCGTCGGTGAGGTTCGGCGGGATTTCGTCCTCGGCGGCGGTCGACTTCGCAGATCCGGCCAA
>JAYUCM010000289.1:0-8325 GCA_043740355.1 Acidobacteriota bacterium
CGGCGCGAAATCTGGTAGACGTACGAGCGCAGCACGGCGTCGTGGCGCGCGTGGAAGCGGTCCGGCGTTTGCCGCATCGCCAGAATGTGCACGTCGTGCGGGAGCGCGTCGTTGATCGCAAGCCGGAAGCGGCGCGGCTCGACGGCCGACCGGAGCCGCAGGTGGGCGACCTGGTGGAGCGCGTGAACCCCCGCGTCGGTTCGCCCCGCGCCTCCCAGCTCGACGACGTCGCCGCCCGCGTCGGCGACGGCCCGCTTCAGCTCACCGGCGACGGAGCGGGCGTTCTGCTGCTCCTGCCACCCGCGGTAGCGGGTGCCTTCGTACTCGCAATCGAGGCGGTAAGTGGGCATCGGTCATTGCGCCGCGTTCAGGCTCCAGTCGTAATCGGCGAACTCGAGCTTGGCCCTGCCGCCGGCGATCGCGTCGGCGGCGGCTTCGGGCCCGAACTTCCGGATGAACGCGAGCGCCCCACCCGAGGCCTTGAAGTCTTCGGCGTACCAGTTGAAGATCCTCGTCGCGACGATCTTGGTCTTGCCGCCGTCGGTCCTCGTCTCGACGGCTCCGGGGGAGGCGAGAAACTTGCGCGTCGCATCGTCGAGTCGAGCGTCGAGGGTTTTCGCGACGTAGGGCTCCGGGTCGATCGGCGGGCACGATCTCGACGCGCAATTCACCGCGAAGTGGATCCGCGGGTCCTTGAATTCGTCCCGCAACCGCTTTTCGAGGTCGTTCAGGCTGATCGCCTTCTGGTCGAAATTCAACGCGGCGCGGCTGAAAATCTCGAGCGGACTCAGGCCTTTCGAGAGCTCCTTGATCGATCCCTTGGGATTTCCGGAGAGGACGGTCTCCAAGATCTTGGCGTTGTAGAGGTTGATGTAGAGCGCCTTCCGCTCGTCGGGCGGAAGCGATTTCGGGTCGGTGCTCCGGTAGATCATCACGACCTCGGAGAGCGACTTGAGGTCGGTACCGCTTGCACGCCAGGCGTCGTACTTGACGCCGCGCACCGTGACGTACTGCGAGAGGAGCTTCCCGTACATGGCCGTCGCCGCGGCGAGGTCGGCAGCGGCTGGAAAGGTGGCGAAAGCGAGCACGGCGGCCGCCAGTGTGGCGCGGATAGACGTGACCTTCATGGCGCTCATTCCGGCCCGGATTCTCGATAGCGCTCGGGAGCGTAGCGCGCGGCCAGCGCTCCGGTCGCTTCCTTGAGGTCGATGGTCTGCACCAGCACGCCTTCCTGCCCGTAGGGTAAGTACGCCTGGCACCGGCCCGATGGGGCGATCAGGCTCGTCGCCGATTCTTGGAAGCGCAGGGCATAGTTGACGCTGGCGAAGTAGATCGTGTTCTCGATGCTGCGCATCATCATCGCCTTCTCGTAGTAAGGTCCGCCGGCCGCGCCCCACTCCGTGGGACGGGCACCGTCTCGATCGCTCCCCGCATGGTGGGGATGAAAAACGATCTTGGCGCCCCGCATCGCCGCCCAGCGCACCGTCTCGGGATAGCGCCAGCCCTCGTGACAGATCGCCACCCCGATCTTCGTCCCCTTGACCTCGAAGAGTCGCCGTGTCGTCCCGGGCACGTAGAACCGGTCCTCGGACGGATCGAGCTGGTTCTTAGTTTGGCATCCCTGGATCTGGCCCTGCGCGTCGATGACGACCGCGACGATCTGCCGGCCCGCTTCCGCGTGTCGCTCCATCCCGAGAATGGTGGCCACCGCATGCGCTCGCGCCCACTGAGACACGGCGCGGAGTATCCGCTCCTCCTGCATCCGATCGAAGGGCGGTACTTCAAAATCCTGCCCCCGTAGGCCCGGAAGATAGGCTTCCGGGAAGCACACGATCTCCGCGCCCTGGGCCGATGCTTCGGACAGGAGGCGCCTGATCTTGTCCAAGCCCTCATCGAGGGTCGACGCGACGCCGGGGGAAGCCAGCGCAACGATCACGTCAGCGGGCCTCCGGGACGCCGTCGAAGAACTCGACGACCCCGGTCTCCAGCGCATACTCGGCGCCGACCACGAGGAGACCGTTACTCTGGATCAATTGCTCGAGGACGTCCGATCCGTGTCGCAGATGATTCGCGGATGCACGGACATTGGCCCGAACCGCCTGCCGCACCAGAGCCGCCGGATCGTGCCTGAGCTCGGTGGCCAGCAACGGCTCGACGGAGGGCCGAACGCGGTCGACGATCGAACGAAGGTTCCGTGACTGGTCCTCTCGCGGCCGCGTGATCTGCTCCAGCGTCGCCAGAACAGCCCCGCACTGCGAATGGCCGAGAACGACGACGAGCGGCGTGCCGAACCGCTCGGCGGCGAATTCGACGCTGCCGACCTGAGACGAAGCCACGATGTTCCCGGCGACGCGGATGACGAAGAGGTCGCCCACGCCTTGGTCGAAGACGATCTCCGCCGGTACACGCGAGTCGGAGCATCCGAGAACGATGGCGGATGGCTCCTGGCCGATCGCCACCTCGTTGCGGCGCGTCTGGTTCGACAGCGCGTCGCCGGTCCGATCGCCGGACACGAAGCGACGGTTGCCCTCTCGCAGGCGTTCGAGCGCTGCCAATGCCGAGATCATCGCCGCAGACGCCTCAGCACCCTTTCGATCCGCGGTTATAGGAACGAGCCACCGACGATTGGTCCGTGAGCACGAGGTGCTCGCCCGACCAACTCACGCGCAAGACCACCGAGGATTCGGGGTTCGCGAACTTCACGGTGACTCGTTCCGCTTCCAGCACATAGGTGCCGCTGCTGCTCAGCGGTCCCGCCGGCGTCTCGGTGTGCACCGCAGCCGTCCCGTCCGCTCTGAAGCAAAACGTCTGAGTCGCCTTTCCAACCTGGGATTCGAACGGCTCGCTCGTCCATTCTCCGACGATGCGCGCGGAGAGCGGCGGCTCGGCCTTGGGTTTCTTGGCGCGACGGGCGTGAAGGCTGCCCCCGAGAAGAAGCGCGGCTGCCACGACTCCGGCCACGACACAGACTCTGAAACGTGCATTCATGTAAGCCTCTTTGCGCGGCTGGCTGGACCAGACCGACGCCGCTCGACGCCAAAGACAAGCCAAGGAGACAGGATCGCTTCCGCTTCCGACACGGACATCGCTTCCGCGGCTTTCACGGCTGCCAAGGGTACCCAATCCGGGAATCGCTCGCGCCGCGACCGGTGAGCTCCGCTGGCGGTGTGTTCGTCGCGGACCCTGGCGAGCTGGTCCTTCCGGAAGCGGCCCGCAAGCTTCACGAGAGCGGGCCACAGGCGACGATGGACGTACGTGACCTTCCCTTCGACGAGCTTGCACACCAAGACCTCGGGACTGTCGGAGACCACGGCCGCCGTCCGGAAGATCGCCCTCCCCTTGGGATGACCCCACCAGCTCCCCCGAATCGGACCACCGGCAACCGCCTCCGCGAGATTCGGGACGGGGCCGCGCGCGGCTTGGAGGACCACCCCGTGGTGTTTGACGAATGTCAACGCTTCCCTCGGCGTCATCGTGGACCTTCCTGGCTGATCGAAAACGAGCCGAGTTCCACGATCCTGCTCCCCAAAGGCCGGCGAACCAAGTGCGCTCACTCGTCCTTCGCTTCGATGTGGAAGCGGTGGAGGAAGCGGTGCACCACCGGGCCGAACATCACGCCCGCGATCACGAGCACAGCGAGCCCGCTGTAAAGAGCGTAGAAGCCGGCAAAGAGCTTGCCGCCAACCGTCACGGGCTGCAGCAGGGGACCCATGCCGGAGAGGATCATCGAAGCGTTCAGAAACGCGTCGATCCAGGGCAGTCCCTCGTAGCCGTGATAGCCGGCCATCCCGACGGCCAGCGACACGATCACGAGGCCCATGCCCACGGCCCCGCTCGCGAGCAGGCGGCGGAGAAAGACACGGGGCGGGGCGAGCGGCTTCACGATCGAAGCTTAGTCACTTGCTGAGCATCTTGAAAGCGTGATTCCCGGAGCCGGTCCTGAAAAAATGGAGAATCCAGACCATGGCCATCGCTTCGAGATAGCCAACGTGAGCGCCGACTCGGTTCCCTCCCACGACGTCGCGAGCACCGCGAGCTCGCCGAATGCGGCCGTCTCGGCAAGCGTCCCGGCGGACGCCGCACGGCCTGTCGCCTTGACCCAGGCTTGAACCTTTTCCTGCTTCGGATCGCGCGATCCGATCATCACTTGGTGCCCGTCCGCGGCGAACCCGGCACCCAGCACGCGGCCTACTTCTCCGGTCCCTAGGACTCCTATGCGCATGACGTTGCCTCCTTCGGATGATCAGTGTCCAGGCGACCATGATGCCGCGAACGGGTCCTCGCGGCGCATGCGCCAGATCACCGCCAGCGGGAACAAGAGCCACGGGGCGTTCGCACCCACGACCATGCCCGGGGCCGCGGTCGGGGTTGCGCCCCGCAGCTCCTCGAACAGGATGATCGTGACGATCGCGATCATCATCCCGGCCCAGACGAAGCAGGGGATACGAATCCACCTGTTCCCCCGCCAGAACGCCCGGATCGCGAAGAGGTAGAAGGGGCCGAAGACGAGCGCATCGATCCAGATCGTCGCTCGATACCACGGCGCGCGCGCCCACACGACGGGGTCGAACGATCGCGCCCACCAGTGGATCGCGTCCACCGCGAGCCGCGGCGGCCAGATCGGGTAGGTGAAGTGCGCTGGGTCGGCGATGACGAGCTGCTCGATGTCGATCATGTAGGTGATGAAGCCGAAGTTGATCGCCCAAAACGCGATGAAGACGACGTCTTGGGGACGGCGGGAAAGCGGCGGCACGGTCGCGCTCACGAGGGCTCGCAGAGATCCTTGATCATCATGTAATGCTTGCCCGAGGCGGGAAGCTCGAACTCGCCCCCGAGGGTCACGTAGCCGAGCTTCTCGTAAAAGCCGCGCGCGGTGACCCGCGCGTTGCACCACATCAGGGCGGCGCCGGCAGCGACCGCGACGCGAACGCCCTCCGCATCGAGCGCACGCCCGGCGCCGCGCCCTTGCATGTCGCCGAGCGCAGCCATGCCGCGAAGCCTCCACGCGGGAAGGTGGGGCCTGGCGGGGCACGGCTCGGGGAAGAACGTCGCGACCCCGACGAGCCTCGCGCCGTCGAAGGCGCCGAAATGTCGCGCGCTGGGATCGTCGTCGTGGTCGAAGATCGCGGATTCAGGCGGCATTCCCGCACGAAGCACCGGGAGGCGCACCGTGCGCGCTTGTGCCGCCGTGATCGAGCGGACATCCATCGGCTAGAGAAGGCCTTCCTTCTTGAACCGCTCGAGCCCTTGCTTCGTCAGCGCCGTCAGCTCTTGGAACAGCGCGGGCTCGACGGTCTTGAAGTTGAAGCAGGATTTCCCCTGCATGCGCTTCTTCAGCTCGGGGGAGACCCTCTTCAGAAGCTCGGGGTGCATGTACATCGGCATCAGGTAGAAGCTGACGTAGCTCTTGTTGAGCCGGATCCCGCCGAAGAAGATGTCCCGCTTCCATTTCTCGCTGTAGCCCGCGTCGAGGTGATAGTTCCCCGGCTTGTCGTGCACCACGCGCATCAGAGGCTCGTGCTTCGCGAGGATGGCATGGAGCGCCGAGAAGACGGCGGGAAACTCCGAGGTTCCGGGAGACTTGGGCTCTTTGCGCATGAGGGGATTCTAGCCTGTCGGCGACGTCCCCGATCCGATCCAAGAAAAAAGGGAAGGGGCGTGAAACCCCTTCCCTGACAAGACGATGCAGCCGAATCGCGCTACGACTCGCGTTTCGAGTCCTCGTCCGCTTCAGCCTTCGAGTTTGGCGTCCATGGTGATCGGAACGTTGAGCGCCTTCGAGACCGGGCAGCCTTCCTTGGCGGCCGCCGCGGCGGTGCGGAACTTCGCCGCATCGGCGCCCGGGATCTTCGCCGTCAGGTCCAGATGGATCCCCGTGATCGCAAAGCCGGCTTCTTTCTTTTCCATGGTGACGGTCGCGGTCGTTCGGATACGTTCCGCGGTCATGCCGGCGGCGCCGAGCTGGCCCGACAGCGCCATCGAGAAACATCCCGCGTGCGCGGCCCCGATCAGCTCCTCCGGATTGGTGCCAGTGCCGTTCTCAAAACGGGTGCTGAACGAATACTGCGTCTCGGCGAGCACGCCGCTCTCGGTCGATATCGCTCCGCGCCCGTCTTTCAGCCCGCCGGTCCAAATCGCCGACGCTTGTCGTTTCATGGTTTCTCCTTTGGGAATGTGTCATCCATAATACTCTTGGAAGGCGGGGGAAGCCGATGGTCGATCCGGGACCGGGCCGCTCCGGGCTCTTGACGCGCTGGGGGCTGCCCCTCGCCGTTTTCGTCCTCTTCGCGGCGACAGCCCACGGTTACGGCGTCTTCCGCGACGAGCTCTACTACATCGCCTGCGCCCGGCACCTCGACTGGGGTTACGTCGATCATCCCCCTCTGGTCGCTCTGATCGCGTGGCTCGCGAGCAAGGGATTCGGCGAATCGTGGATCGCGCTCCGCATGCTGTCCGCCGTGGCAGCGGCGGGCACCGTTCTCCTCGTCGGTGACACCTCCCGCGATATGGGTGGTGGGCCGTGGGCGCGCTTCCTGGCGCAAGCGCTCGCCGCCACGGCGCCGGTCTACCTGGCGCTGTTTTCGATCTACTCGATGAACGGCTTCGACGTCTTGATCTGGGCGGGGCTCGTCCGCCTCGCGGTGCGCATCCTCGCCGGTGGAAGCCGCAAGCTCTGGCTCGCTTTCGGTGTGCTCGCGGGGATCGGTCTCGAAAACAAATTCGACGTCGCCTTGCTCAGCGCAGGCCTCGTCGTCGGCCTGGTGCTCGCGCGCCGATTCGAGGTCCTCCTGGATCGATGGCTCTGGATCGGCGGCGCCTGCGCCGCGGCGCTCTTCGCTCCCCATCTCGTCTGGCAGATCCTCCACGGCTGGCCGACGCGCGAGTTCGTGGCCAACGCCCAGCGCCAGAAGATCACCGTGCTCGGACCGATCGACTTCGTCACGAGGCAGTTCCTCATGGCAGGGCCCGTGGGCTTTTCATTCGCGCTCGCGGGCTTGGGCTGGCTTTTCACCGGGCGCAGCGCGCAAGCGTTCCGTCCGCTCGGGTGGGCCGCCGTCGCCGTGCTCGGCGTGCTCGCCGCGTCCGTCTCCAAGCCATACTACTTCGCCCCCACGCTGACCCTCCTGTTTCCCGCAGCCGGTGTTGTACTCGAGACGTGGACGTTGGGCCGGTTCGCCCGGTCGGCACGCGCCGTGGCGCTCGTCGCTGTGGCGTCGAGCCTGGTCCTTGCTCCGCTCGTGAAGCCGCTGCTCTCGGTGGAAGGCTACGTCCGCTACGCCGCCGCGCTCGGGGTTGCCCCCGGGACCGATGAGAACCACCGGATGGGCCGGCTGCCGCAGTTCTTCGCCGACATGCAGGGCTGGCGTGAGATGGTGGAGGCCGTCGCCGCCGTCCACGCGCAGCTTCCGCCGGAAGACCGTGCGCAGGCTTGCGTCTATGGTCAGAACTACGGCGAAGCCGCGGCGATCGACTACTTCGGCCCGTCGCTGGGACTCCCGCCGGCGATTTCTGAGCACAACAGCTACTGGATGTGGGGCCCGGGGTCGTGCAACGGCGCCGTCGTCCTGATCATCGGCGGCGACCGCAAGGATCACATCAGGTACTTCACCAGCGTCGAGCCCGCGGGGGTCTTTCGCTGCGCCGACTGCATGCCTTACGAGAGCGACCTGACGATCTGGTTGGCGCGCGAGCACACGGTCCCGATCGCCGAGGCTTGGAACAGCATGCACCACTATGACTAGCGGAGCCCGGGCGGTCGCGCCAAAAATGGATACTCGATGTAACGGGCCGTCTCTTCAGCGACCTCGCGGCCGCAGTAGGCCGTAACGACCGCGAAGGCCATGTCGATCCCCGCCGACACGCCGGCGGAGGAGATGACCCCATCTTCGACGACGCGCCGGCCGCCATCGACCGTGATCGTCGCATCCAGGCTCGCCAGCCGGTCGAGGGCGCTCCAGTGGGTGGTCGCGCGACGCCCCGCGAGCAGCCCCGCCTGCGCCAGCAGGAGCGCCCCCGTGCACTCCGACGTGACCCGGTCGGCGGCAGCGGCCGTGCGTCGCAGCCAGTCCAGCACCGCCGCGTCCTGAAGCAGCGGTCGCGTCCCGAACCCTCCCGGAACGACCAGGATGTCGATCGCAGGAGCGGTGGCGAAATCGAACTTCGGCACGATCTGGAGCCCGCCGGTCGCGACCACGGGGCCCGGACGCGGCGCGATGGTGAAGACGTTGAACGGGGCCGAATCCTCCGAGCGCCGGGATTCGAGGCCGGGGGTCAGCCGCGTTCGAGAAAACACTTCGAACGGACCCGCGAAATCGAGAACTTCGA
>JAYUCM010000290.1:0-3427 GCA_043740355.1 Acidobacteriota bacterium
GTAGTCCGGCACCATGTGAAGCGGAACAACCGCGGCCATGGCTTTGCCGGCCCGTTCGATCACGAACTGATCTCCACGATGGAAGGCGCCCTCGAGGAGCTCCCCGAGGTTGTGGCGCGCCTGAAGCGCCGTCACTGTCTTGACCATGTTCTTTCGCTCCATAGGCATTCGTTAACTGTATCAACTGTATCAACTGTATCAATCATAGCATCTGAAGGGAGCCTGTCAAGCCGGTGTACCCGGAGGGAAGACGTTCGACCTGCCGTCTCGGCGACGTCGGCAAGGCCCGTGACGAACGGTCGCCAGTCAAGGTGGACACCTGCAGGGAAGGACCTTGATCGGGCGAAGGAATCCGGAGCGGCCGCTTTTCACCTGACAATTTCGGTCGTCTTCTGGAGCCGTCGCCTACCAGCGTAAGAGTGTCTCGCGCGCAACAATGTCTTACGCGTATCTCAGAGGGAGAACACTACGATGAGCGTCGACACTTCGAACATGGTACGAAGGATCCACCAATCGAAGAGAGATCGGTGGATGGTGACGCTGTTCTGGGCGACCGCACTACTTCTGCTAGTGGCAAGTCTCGTCTTGGCCATTTCTCCAGGTCCTCTCGCCCTTCGGATCGCAATCCCGGTGATCCTCCTTCTGTCGTCCGATCTGATGCTGTGGACGCTGTACGGAACGAGGTACCTGCTCACCGACTCCGGACTGAAGATACGTTCCGGTCCGTTTCGATGGTGGGTCCCGTACACCAGCATCGAGCACGTGGCTCCGACGAGATCCGCGTTGGCTGGTCCGGCCTGCTCAATGGATCGGCTTCAGGTTGTCTGCGGGGGCTCATCGCTTGGGCTGATGATCTCGCCCGAACACAAATACGACTTCCTCAAAGACATGGTGGCCCTGAGCCCATTATTCCGGCTTCAGGGTGATCAACTTGTTCGCGCCGAGAGCGGCAGATAAGCAAGCACGTCGCTTCGACCGTACTCGCTGTTCATCGACCGAAACCCTGTCATTTCACCTTGGTCCCGGAGCGGGGCGCAAAACGCCTGCGCTTGCGGGGCCCATCGTGCTGTGGATAACCCGGTCTTTTCATCTTCAGTTCCTTTGATCGGGTCGCCGGGATCATGCTCGACCAACGTCAAGCTGCTCAATACGCCTTCGCAAAATGCACGCGCCGCGTCGACGGGTTGCCGCACCTGACGCAGGCCCCCGACTCCTTCGGCCCATCGAACGTGATCACGCGGACGGTGGCCTTCGTCTCTTCGTGAATCGCGGTCTCGCACGTCGTGTCGCCGCACCAGTGCGCGAGGAGGAACCCGCCCGAGGTCTCGAGCTTGTCCTTGAATGCGTCGTAGCCGTCGATCGTGAACGTCGCCGCGTCGCGACGTGCCCGCGCCGACGCGAGCAGCTCCGCCTGGAGCTCGTCGAGAAGCCGTGGCACGGCCGAGGCGATCTCGCTGACGGGGACGAACGACTTCGCGCGGTTCAACCGCTTGACGCAGCAGACCGACCCCTTTTCGAGATCTTTGGGCCCGAGCTCGATGCGGAGCGGGACGCCCGCCAGCTCCCACTCGTTGAACTTGAAGCCGGGGGAGAGGTTGTCGCGCGCGTCGAGCTTGACCGCGATGCCGGCCTTCTTGAGCGTCGTTTCGACGTCGCGCGCCGCCGCCAGGATCTGGTCGACGGGGTCGCTCCCTTTGAAGATCGGCACGATGACGACCTGGATCGGCGCAAGCTTCGGCGGAAGCACCAGGCCGTTGTCGTCGCCGTGCGCCATCACGATCGCGCCGACGAGGCGCGTGGACACCCCCCACGACGTGTTGAACGCGTGCTGCCAGTCGCCGGCCTCGGTCTGGAACTTGAGATCGAATGCCTTTGCGAAGTTCTGTCCGAGGTGGTGGGAGGTCCCGCCCTGGAGCGCCTTGCCGTCTTGCATCATCCCCTCGATGCAGTACGTGTGATGCGCGCCGGCGAACTTTTCCTTTTCGGTCTTTTGACCCTTGAGGACAGGCACCGCCATGTAGTCCTCGGCGAACGTCGCGTAAACGTCGAGCATCTTGCGCGCCTCGTCTTCGGCCTCGTCGTAGGTGGCGTGCGCGGTGTGACCCTCCTGCCAGAGGAACTCCGTCGTGCGGAGGAACAGACGCGTGCGCATCTCCCATCGGACGACGTTCGCCCATTGGTTGATGAGAAGCGGGAGGTCGCGGTACGACTGCACCCACTTCGCGAACATCGAGTAGATGATCGTCTCGCTCGTGGGGCGGATGATCAACTCCTCTTCGAGCTTGCTTTCCGGGTCGGGGATGATGTCGGTCTTGCCGTCGATCGTCACGGACTTGAGACGGGTGTGCGTGACGATGGCGCATTCCTTCGCGAACCCCTCGACGTGCTCGGCTTCCTTCGCCAGGAACGATTTTGGAATGAAGAGCGGGAAGTACGCGTTCTGGTGCCCGGTCTCTTTGAACATCCCGTCCAGGACCTTCTGCATGTTCTCCCAGAGGGCGTAGCCGTGCGGCCGGATGACCATGCAGCCCTTGACCGGGGAGTAGTCCGCCAGGCGCGACTGGATGACGACATCGGTGTACCAGCGGGAATAATCCTCGGCTCGGGGCGTGATGAGCTTGGCCATGAGGGTCCTTTCAGCGTATTTCTTTAGGCATGCAGCTGGATGAAGCCCGGATTATAGAAGGCGCGTCGTCTCACGATCCAGAGCGCCCGGGCTTAGGCAAGTTCCTGGGCGCGGAGGGCGCGTGGCTCCTGGCGGCGTTCGCGGTCACGGTTCTCACCGCGAGCCTTCTCCAGGGCATCGGCGGGCCGTTGGCGGGAGCGGCGCCGGCGGTCGCGCTCTTCGGCCTCCACGGGCTTGTCGGCGTTCACGTGGTTCGCACCGAGCTTGCGAAGCTAGCCTCCTGGTTCCGCATCGACCGTCGCGCCATCGTGTGGGGAGTGACGGGCGGTGCGTTCCTCCTCGCGTTCAACGCGCTTTACGGTCTCGCGCTCGCGTCCCTGGGGGTCGTGCCGCCGGACGTCGCCGCGATGCTCCGCGGCTTGCTTCCGGAATCCGCGCTCATCGCGTGGGCGGCGGTCCTGGCGCCCGCCGTCGAAGAGATGTACTTCCGCGGCAGGCTCCTCGATGCCTTCACCCCCAAGTTGGGTCCGGGCTGGGCGGGGACGATCTCCTCGCTGGCCTTCGCGGCGATCCACGGGATCCCGGCGTTCTTTCCCGCCTACGTCGTGTTCGCCTTCGTGCTCCTCGCGCTGCGCCGCCGCACCGGCGGCCTCGTCGCGCCGATCCTCGCGCACATGATCAACAACGCGTTCGCCCTGATGGGCTAGCAGGATGCTGAAAAAGTCGGCTCTCGCCGGCTCGGATTGAACGATTCATCGGTACGATTCGCTCCTGACGAAGGAGGGAGCGGACGATGCGTGG
>JAYUCM010000291.1:0-20743 GCA_043740355.1 Acidobacteriota bacterium
GAGGGACTCCGTTGCTCAAGCTCTTGCTTCTCGGCATCGCAGGCGGGATCGGGACTCTTGCCAGATACTGGCTCTCAGGCCTCGCCCACCGATCCGCTCGCGGGACGTTTCCGGTCGGCACTCTCGCGGTCAACGTCCTGGGCTGCGTGCTCATCGGGCTCGTGATGCAGCTCGTCCAAGATCGCCAGGTGCTTCGCCCGGAGACGCGCACGTTCGTTGTCGTGGGGTTGCTCGGCGGCTTCACCACCTTCTCCGCCTTCGGATACGAGACCTTCGAGCTCATGCGGGGCGGGTCTTTTCTTCTCGCGGGCGCCAACATCGCAGGCAACGTCGTCGTCGGGATCGGCGCCGTTTGGCTCGGCACGTTGGCGGGCCGGCTGCTCTAGCTTGGGGGCAGGAGGTAGCCCGACGCACTTCGGACTCGCGACGCTAGAATGCCGTGATGGCCGGGTCACGGACGCTCTCGATCGATGGACCGGCCGGAAAGCTCGAGGCGGCCCTACGCGACGCCTCGAATCCTCGTGGTGCCGTCGTCCTCGCGCATCCCCACCCGCTCTACGGCGGCACGCTTCACAACCCGGTTGTATTTCATGCCGATCGCGAGCTGAACCGCGCGGGTCTGACGACGCTCCGCTTCAACTTTCGCGGTGTGGAAGGAAGCGACGGCTTCCACGACGCAGGCCTGGGCGAGACTGGCGACGTCGCCGCCGCCGCCCTCTGGCTCGGTGCGCTCGTGCCGCGTGTGCCTCTTATCCTCGTGGGCTACTCGTTCGGCTCACGCTGCGCCATCGCCCATGCGATCGCGGACCGGACGATCGCCGGCGTCGTCGCGATCGGGCTTCCCTCACGCATCTGGCCGTTCGACGAGCTCCCCTCGCTCGGCCGTCCATTGGCGGTCGTGCAGGGGACGGAAGACGAGTTTGGGCCGATCGCCGAGGTCGAAGCGTTGATCGCGCGCGCAGCTCCGCCCGGGAAGCTCTACCCGGTCCCCGGAGCGTCGCATCTTTTCCCGGGGCGCGCGCCGGAGGCGGCGGCGCGTGTGGTCGAGGCGGTGCGGGAGATCCTTCAGGGCTTGGGAGGCAGCTTCTCGTAGACGGCCTTCGCGCGAGCGAGCGCCTCGAGGACGTTGTCGCAGATGTTCTCGCCGCCGACGACCTCGGCGAACCCCGCGAGGTCCATCAATTTCCGCGGTTGCTCACGCGCCCCGCAAAACAGCAGCGTCCTTCCCGTCGCGTGCAACGCCTCCGCGAGATCCTGGAACGCGAGCAGCCCGGTCGCGTCGATCACCGTCATGTTCCTGAGGCGCACGATGACGATCGGCGGCTGCTCGTCGATCCGGTCGGTGATCTCCGAGATCTTGTCGGTCGCCCCGAAGAGGAAGGGTCCATGAATTCTGAAGATCGCGACGTAATCGGGGATCTCCTTGTCCTGGAGCGTGTGGACGTAGCCGTCCTTGATGTAGCCCTCGGTCACCTTGGCTACCGTCGTGGTCGCCGTCACGTTGCGGATGAACAGGAGCACCGCGAGCATCATGCCCGCCTCGACGGCTACCGTGAGGTCGGCGAACACCGTGAGCGACAACGTGATCAACCAGACGAGAATCTCGGCGCGGGTGAGCCGGAGCAGCTCCGGGATCTGCTTCCACTCCCCCATCCCGTAGGCGGTCATCATCAGAATCCCCGCGAGGATCGGCATCGGGATGAGGCCGGCGAGCGGCGCCGCGAACAGCACGATCGCGAGGAGCGTCGCGGCATGGATCATCCCCGACACGGGCGTTTTCGCTCCGGTGCGGATGTTCGTCGCGGTGCGGGCGATCGCACCGGTGGCCGGCAGCCCGCCGAACAACGGCGACGCGACGTTGGCGATCCCCTGAGCGATCAGCTCCACGTTCGGGTTGTGCCGGTCGCCGCTCATCCGGTCGGCGACCACCGCGGACATCAGCGACTCGATCGCGCCGAGCATGGTGATCGTCAGGACGGACGAGAGCAGCCCCGGAACAAGGTCCAGCCGCAAGACCGGAATCTGGAAATGCGGCAACCCCGCGGGGATTCCGCCGAAGCGCGAGCCGACGGTTTCGACGGGTAGATGCAGCAGCCAAGCGAACGCGGTCCCCGCGACGAGCACCATCACGCTTCCCGAGATCCGCGGTGCGTACTTCCGGGTGAGGACGATCGTCACGACCGCGGTCGTCGCCATCGCGAGCGCCACGACGTTCGTCGTGTCGAGATTCGCTCCGACCGCCCGCATCCTCCCCACGAAGTCGCCCGGGAGACCGTCCACGCGGAGGCCCAGAAAATCCTTGATTTGCGTCGATGCGATCAGAACGGCGATGCCGTTCGTGAACCCGACGACCACCGGGCGCGGGATGAATTTCACCGCGGTGCCCATGCCCGTCGCGCCGAGAACGACCAGGAGGACCCCCGCCATCATCGTGCACATGAACAGACCGTCGACGCCGTGCTTCGCGACGATTCCCGCGATGACGACGACGAAAGCGCCGGTCGGCCCGCCAACCTGGCAGCGCGAGCCGCCCAAAGCCGAGATCAGGAACCCGGTGACGATCGCGCAGTAGATTCCCGCTTGCGGGGGCAGACCCGACGCGATGGCGAACGCCATCGCCAGCGGGAGCGCGACCAACCCGACCGTGACCCCGGAGACCAGATCGGACGCGAAGGTGGACCGGTCGTATGTGCGGAGGGCCTGGACCGATTTCGGGAGCCAGGCGGAAAAATCAGCCAAGCAGCACCAGCTCGTGTTGGACGTCCCCGATAACCTCGGCCTTCCCCGCGCTCGTCACGTAGACGTCGACTTCCGTCCGCACCGCCATCGAGCCGGCCAAATAGATCCCGGGCTCGATCGAGAAGCAGGTGCCGGGGACGATCAGTCGCTCGTCTCTCGTTTCGAGGTTGTCGATGTTGGCGCCGTTCCCGTGGACCGTCGTGCCGATCGAATGCCCGGTGCGGTGCAAGAAGTACTCGCCGTAGCCTGCACGCTGCACGATCTTGCGGCACGCATCGTCCACCTCGTACCCATGCACGGGCTCCCCTGCTCCGAGTCGCTTCGACACGAACGCCACGGCGGCATCCCGGGCGTCGCGTGCGACGCGGAAGATCTCGAGGTACTTCGCCGGAGGCGAGGTTCCCGCGAAGGCGCACCAGGTGATGTCGTAGTAGATCCCGACGGGCTCGACGCGACGCGCCCACAGGTCGAGCAGGATCGTGTCCCCCTTCTTCAGCGTGTAGGCGATGTCCTGCGTCGGCTCGAAGTGAGGATCGGCGGGGTGATCGTTGAACCCGACGATCGGGCTCTCCCCCTCGCAGGTCAGCCCGTCTTCTTCGAACCGCCGGACGATCTGCTCCTTGAACTCGTACTCGGTGACGCGCGCGCCGGTGTCGAGGGCATCCGCCATGGAGGCGAACGATTCGTCCTTGATGCGCTGCACCCGCTCTGCCGCCCACGCGTGGGAACGCATCCCCTCGTCGCCGAAGGTGGCCTCGAACTGCTGGACGAGGTCGGCGCTGGTCGCGACGACCGGGCCGAATGACCGGATCAACTCGACGGTCCCGGCGTCCACCAGCCCGACGTACGGAATGTTGTTGTCCGGCGAGTACTGCATCGCGATCTTCTTGGCGCCGCCGACGATCGCCTTCAACTTCGTGTGGAGCTCGGTCCAGGCGAGATAGTGTTCCTGCCGCCCCGGAAGGGATTCCAGCATTCTCGGCTCGACGCGGTGCGCGAGCTTCACCGGCTCGCCCACGGCCGGGAGCCAGTAGAACCAGCGCCGAGTGGCCATCCCGCGGCCGGACAGCCCGAGAATCCGGTAGGCCATCGGATCCCGGCGGTGGTGATCCGCAAAGAGCCAGCCGTCCAACCCCTGCGCCCGAAGCGCGTTCTGGATCGCGGAGAGGTCCATCACTTCGCTCCTTCGAGTTTCGAATTCCGCGCCACGACATCGGCGAGCGTCGTCCGGTCGAGGATCGCCGCCGCGGCGTCGCGCACGCCGATGAGGACCGAATAGAAGCCGGCCTGGCGCGGGTCGCTCTTCATCAACTCGTTGAGCTCCGCGGCGCTTCCCAACGGCGCCAGGGGGCCGTCGAGGACGCGCATGACCTGACCGAGCATGATCTCGCCCGGCTCGCGGGCGAGCTCGTACCCGCCGTCGATGCCGCGACGGCTGCGAACGATTCCCGCGTGTTTCAGCTCGAGCAGAATCCCCTCGAGGAACTTCGCCGGAATCGACTCCCGCCGCGCGATCTCGCGGATCTGGACGACCCCGGAGCCGTGAGTCTCCGCGAGATGGCACAACGCCCGCATCCCGTACTGTCCACGCTTGCTGACCTTCATGCCGCCGCCTTCATCGCTTCCGCGAAAAACCGCTCGACGACCTCGAGGAATGCCTGGGGAGTCGTGGGTAGGCTGATCTGGGTGCGCAGTCGCTTCCCGTCGGCCAGGCCGTGGGTGTACCAGCCGGTGAACGTCCGGAGCTTGTGGAGCGCGAACTCCGGTTCTTCCTGCGTCGTGAGCATGTCGAAGTGGGTGCGGATGACGTCATGCCGGTCCGCGACCGTCGGCTGGTACGGGAGGCGGCCGGCCAGAAGGTCCGCGGCCTGGCGGTAGATCCAGGGGTTCTTCATGGAGGCGCGGCCGATCATGACGCCATCGCAGCCGGTCTCCCCCAACATGCGCACCGCGTCTTCGGCCACGACGATGTCCCCGTTCCCGACCACGGGGATCGAAAGCGCCCGTTTGAGCAGGGCGATCTCGCTCCAGTCGGCCCTGCCTCCGAACATCTGACTTGCGGTGCGCGCGTGCATCGCAACCAGATCGACCCCTTCCCCCTCGCAGATCCGGGCGAGATCGAGGAAGTTCCTCCGGTCGTCGTTGAGGCCGAGACGGAATTTGACGGACAGTGGGATCGAGATGGCGCGGCGCACCGTGCGGACGATGCTCCGGGCCAGGTCGAGATCTCCCATCAGGGCGCAGCCGGAGCATCCCTTGAGGATCTTGTTGGCGGGGCATCCCATGTTGATGTCGCAGACGTCGGCGCCGATCTCCTCGACGACCCGGGCGGCTTCGGCCATGTGGGCGGCGTCGCGACCGTAGATCTGAATCGAGATCGGCCGCTCCTCTTCGGCGTAGCGCATCAGCAGCCGCGCGCGCTTGTTCTTGCGGACGAGCGCCTCCGACGAGATGAACTCCATCGTGACCAGGCCCACGCCCCCGAGTCGGCGCAGGACCAGGCGGAACTGGCGATCGGTGATCCCCGCCATCGGCGCGAGCACGATCGGCGGGTCGACGACTATCGTGCCGTAGCGAAGCACGCTCATCTCCCCGTGAACAGCGGGGGCCGCTTCTCGGCAAAAGCCTTCAACGCTTCGTCACGATCGGACGTCCCGAGCACGCCTTCATAGCACTGCCATTCGAGGGCCAAGGCTTCATCCATCGAGAGGTCGAAACCCCCTTCGATCGCCCGCTTCGCAAGGCGAACCGCGATGGGGCCGTTCGCGGCTATCGTCCCCGCAAGCGCCTCGGCCTCGTCGTCGAGGCGGTCGCCGGGGACGACCGCGTCGGCGACACCGTCGCTTTTCGCCTCGTCCGCCGTGACCATCCGCGCCGTGAGGATCCACCGCTTGGCGACCGCGATCCCGGCGATCCGCGGGAGGCGAATGGTCCCGCCCGCTCCGGGGAGGATCGCCAGCGCGGTCTCGCGCAGGCCAATCCGCGCGTCGTCGGACAACACGCGCAGGTCGCAGGCCAAGGCCAGCTCGCACCCTCCACCGGCCGCCGTTCCGCGTACCGCGGCGATCGTCGGAAACGGGAGCGCGGCCAGCGCGTGGCAGACCGCGGCAAGGCGTGGGACGAACGCGCGCACCTCGTCGAGGTTCATCCCGCGACGCTCCTTGAGATCGGCTCCCGCGCAGAAATGGCTCCCCGCGGATCGCACGACGAGGCACCGCGTCCCTTCGGCGTCGCGCAACTCCGAGAGCGTCGTTCCCAAGGCTTCGACCAGCTCGCGTCCCAAGGCGTTGACAGGGGGTGAGTCCATCGTGAGGACGCGCACGCCGTCTTCGCGCGACGTCAAGCGGACGCGAAGGTCGCTCACAGCTCGCCGCCGGATCGCAAGGTCCCTGCGGTGCCCACGCGGGGCGGCTCGTAATCGTCGTTGACTTCGACGAGCATCCGCAGGAGAGCCATACCGTGCGTTTTTCCTTGAGCGTCGGTCTTGAGGGAGGCGCTGCCTCCTCCGCCCAAAGAGTCGTGCAGGATGAAGTTGAGCCCACGCAGGTTGGGGAGATCGTAGCGGTCGACGCGCCCCTTGACGATTTCCCCGAAGTGCGCCTTGACGCGATCCGGTGTCAGCCACGCCTTCAAGATCTCGTAACCACGATCGTCGTAGGCGAGGACGCCCACGTTGGACCCGTCACCCTTGTCGCCGGAGCGCGCATGGGCCATCGCGTAGAGAGGGACGCGTTTCACGGGACCTCCTCGACGACGACGTGGGGCGACACGAGGCGCTTCGGGATAAGCGCCGGCCAGTAACCCAGAACTTCGGTGGCCTTCGGCCGGCCGCCGGCAAATCCCGTGACGCCGGGCGGGCCCGTCGTGACGAGCGGGGCGAGCTCCTTGCCGAAGCGGTCGACCTTCCCCTTGGACCGATCCTTGACGCCGACGCGAAGAACGATCTCGCCGGGGGTCGCGTGGCCCCTCGTGAGGGGACCGTGACAGGCGTCCACCCCGACCAATTCGGTCACCGTCTGCTCGAACGTCGCGCCCGCACGGGCGAGTCGCCCCCAGATCGCGTCGGCGCAGATTCGCGCCTTGGCCTCGGCGTCGGGGCCGGACACCGTCAGTTGACCGACGGCCTTGTAGCCCTCGAGGTAGGAAATGGAGACCTTGTACGTGTCGGTCGCGGGGCCGCCTCTGATCCCGGAGACGCGGACGCGGTCCTTCCCGTCCGGCTCGAGGCGGATCGACGTGAAGTCCGCCACGCAATCCGGCGTGAGGTAACGCGCCGGGTCGCCCATCTCGTAGACCAGCTGCTCCCCGACCGTGTCGACGGAAACCAGTCCGCCGGTCCCCGCGTGCTTGGTCACGATGAAGGTTCCGTCGGGCGCGACCTCGGCGATCGGATAGCCGAGATGGTCCCAGCCGTCGACCTCCCACCATCGCGAGAAGTTGCCGCCCGTGCACTGCGCGCCGCACTCGAGGATGTGGCCGGCGATCGTCCCCGCGGCGAGCAGGTCCCACGCGTCGGCCGCCCAGTCGTATTCGGCGATCAGCGGCGCCAGCACCAGGCCGGGATCCGTCGACCGTCCGCTGACGACGATGTGAGCGCCCCTGCGGAGCGCCTCGGCCCCCGGAAACGACGAGATGTAGACGTTCGCGGAGAGCACGCGAGAGCGAATCTCGGAAAACGGGCGTCCGTCGTCGAGATTGACGAACGGAACGCCGCCCTCGATCAGCTCGTCGAGCCTCGGGAGGATGTCGTCACCCGTCACGGTGCCGATGCGCAATCCCGATGCGCCTTGCTCGCGCGCCAGCGCGATCAACGCGTCCCGGCAACCGTCCGGGTTGACACCACCGGCGTTGGCGACCACGCGGATCTTCTTTTTTCGCAGCGTGGGGAGGATGTTCCGGATGAGCTCCACGAAGTCGGTCGCGTACCCCAGGTGAGGATCGCGTTGCCGCGCCTTTTGCATGATCGACATCGTGACTTCGGCGAGATAGTCGAGGGTGAGATAGTCGAGAGGGCCTTCCTCGACCAGACGACGCGGCGCATCGACGGAATCGCCCCAAAACCCCTGGCCGTTGGCGATGCGCAGCGCTCGACCCGATGCGGTCACGGGAAACCCCCGTCTTTTCAATAGGAGTAGGGATTATATACGTGGCCCGATGACGATGGCACCGTCGGCCTGCGTAAGAACCGCTCAGTTCTCGGCGGCCGCCAACGTCTTCGACAACACGCCGTGGGCGATCTTCAACAGCTCGTCGATCTCGAAGGGCTTCTGGACGATGGCGGTGATGCCACGCTTGTTGGCATCGGCCTCGTCGAGGCTCATTCCCCAGCCGGTGACGAGGACCACGGCCAACCCCGGCTTGTCCTCGTTGATCTTTTCGGCGACTTCCCATCCGGACATGTCCGGCATGCCGAGGTCGGTAAAGACCATGTCGTAGGCCGTGAGCTCGAGCATCTTCAGCGCCTCGGTGCCCGAGATCGCGGTGTCCACCTCGTGTCCGGCGGTCGCCAGCACGTCTCTCACCACCGCCGCCACGTCGGGCTCGTCGTCCACGACGAGAATGCGTCCGGGGCGCATGAGCTGCGGCAGCGCCGCGCCGTCCGTACCGGCCGCCGGCACACGCCGCTCGCGCGTGACGGGGAACTCGAGGAGAAAGGTCGTCCCCTTCCCGAGGGCCGTCTCGACGTCGATCTTCCCGCCGTGGCGAGTGACGATACCGTAAACGACGCTCATCCCCAGACCCATCCCGCGCGCCCCCTTGGTCGTGAAGAACGGATCGAAGATGTTCTGGCGGATCTTCTCGGTCATCCCCACGCCGGTATCGGCCACCGTCGCGATGACGCGGTCGCCAACGTTCCGGCAGGACAGCTCGAGGCGGCCGCCCTGCGGCATGGCATCGACCGCGTTCAGAATCAAGTTGGTGAAGACCTCGCGCAGCTCGGAAGCGTTCCCGAGAATCGGCGACGCCTCGGACTCCTCGAATACCGCGCTGATGTTCACCTTGCGCAGCAAGGCGTCGTCCTTCCAGCGGGTCCTGGTGATCTGCATGGCGTCGGACAGGATCTCGGCCAGATCCACCGGCTCGAACTTCTTGTCGCGGCGCGTGCGCGAAAACTCCTGGATGCGCCGGACCGTCTCGCGGCCGTCCTGCGCCGCTTTCTCGATGACCGCCAGGTCGTGATCGACCTCCGGCGGCATCCCCTGGCGGCGCAGGAGCTGCGATCGCCCGAGGATCGCACCGAGGAGGTTGTTGAAGTCGTGCGCGACGCCGGACGACAGCTCACCCAGCGCGCGGAGTTTCTCGGTCTCGACGAGGCGCTCTCTCAGCCGCTTGGCCTCGGTCATGTCCACGAGCAGGCACTCCGCGGCGGGGCGGCCTTGGTATTCGATGCGGCTCCCGCGCAGCTCCAGGTGCCGGACGCGGCCCTGCGCGTCGTTGCCGAGCACCTCGGTGGGCGCCGGAGACTCGCCGCTCTCCCACGCCGCGATGCGCCCGCCTGCAAGCGCGGCGGACGACGGATCGAAGATTCGGGAGAGCCGGAAGCCGGGATGCAGGACCTCGTCCTCGGGAATACCGAACGTCTCGGCGAACGCCCGGTTGACGAACCGTACGCTGCCGCTCTGAACGATCAGGATCGAATCCGGCGACGACTCGACGAGAGACTTGTACTGGACCGTCGATTCCTCGAGCGCGTGCGTGCGTTCGAGGACCTGATGCTCGAGGGTGGAGTTCAGCCGCTCGAGGGCGTCCTGGAAGACCTGGGACTCGCCCGCCTTCTCCTGAAGTCGATCGGACATCGTATTGAAGGCCCGTGCAAGGTCGGAGAGCTCCTTGGCGCCGGAAACGGGGATCCGATGCTGCAGATCGCCGGCGGCCAGGGCCTCCGTCCCGCGCGCAAGAATGCGCAGCGGCGCGGTGATGCGGCGCGCGAGCCAGCGCCCGCACAATACCGCGGCCAGCGCGAGCAGCGCGCCCAGGAGGACCAGCTGCATGCCGAGGCGCCGCAGCTCGGACGCCACGATGTCGTAGGACAGCCCGACGCGAACGCGGCCCCACACGGCATCGACCCCCTCGACGTGGACCGGAACGGACACTTCGACGACCCTCTCGCGCTTCCCCTTGCCGTTGGCGCGGTCCACCTCGACGTCGCGGGTTTCGTTGACGGCGGACAGGGCCGCGTCGGCCGGTTTCAGCCCGCTGGGAGCGCGCCCCGCCACGCCGGCGAGCGCGCCTTCCTTGTCGTGAATCGCGACGAACACGACACCTTCATTGCCGGCGGCGCCCTCGGCCGCCATCTGCAGCGCGGCGTAGTTGTACGCGAGGAGGGAGGGCGTGGCGACTGCGCCGATGCTCTTCGCGATCGCCTCGCCGCGCGCCTCGAGGCCGCGCCTCATGTTGGCCTTGACGCGGTTCTCGACCACCGCCATCGATGTGCCGATCAGGACCAGTACCAGAAACGCGGTCGAGATCGAGAAGCTCTGTTCGAGGGTCCGGTCGTGGAGGTGCGAGCGCATCAGCGGGCGCTCCCGTCGGCGTCGATCCAGACTCGCTCGAACGCGAGCGCTCCGATTCCCATGGGTCCGGACTTCAATCCGTGAACCGTGCGCCGCGATGCGATCATCCCCATCGAGTGGAAGAGCGGCACGAGGGGCGCCCTGTCGAGGACCGTCTTTTCGATCTCGCGATAGATGCGGGCGCGCTCGAGCGGGTTCGTCTCGGAGGCGCCTCGCTCCAACGACCGTCCGGTTTCCTGGTCGAGGAAATCGAAGTAGTTCGCGGAGCCACCCGGCTCGAAAAGCGTCCGCAGGAACGAGTCGGGATCGGGGAGATCGGCAACCCAGCCGAGCTGGAACGACGGCGCGACATGATCTTCGATCCGCGCGATCAAATCACGCCAGGCCACTTTGTGGATCTCGAGCGTGATCCCGATCGCGGCGAGATTGCTCCGCAGCTGCTCGATGCTCTTGTTGACCGCGCTGCTGTCGGACTGGGCCGTGAAGAACCGAATCGGGCGAAGTCCGCGGCCGCCCGTGTGACCGGCCTCGGCCAGCAGACGACGCGCCGCCTCGGGGTCGAACGGCAGCGCTTTCGGCGCGGGGGAATACGACGGGAGGCCGGGCGGAAGAATTCCCTGCGCCTCGCGGCGCGTCGCGGGAGACACGCTGGCGAGCGACTTGCGGTCGATCGCGTAGGCGATCGCGCGCCGGATGCGCTCGTCGTCCAGCGGGGGTATCCCGGTATTCATTCCCAGGAAGCTCAGGCTCAGGTCCTGATAGCGGTGGACCTCGACCGCGGGGTCCGCGAGGAGAGACGGCAGCGTGTCGGACGAGGGCTCGACCATTTCGGTCTCGCCGCGCGAGAAGCGCGCGTTGCCGGCGTCATGCTCGTCGGGGCGTGGAAAGAGGATGACCACACGGTCCAGATACGGCGCCCCTCCGAAATAGTCCGGATTGGCTGCCAGCGTCAGCTCCGTGTCCGTCCATGACGCGAAGCGGAAGGGCCCCGTGCCGATCGGTGCGCGGTGGAACGCCTCCTCGCCCATGGCGGTCAAGGCTTTCTCGGGAACGATGCGAAGATCGTCCATCGCGAGCACTTCGAGAAACGACAAGTACGGACGCGTGAGCCGGATCTCCACGCGGTTCGCGTCGATGGCCGCAAGCCCCGGCATCTCGTGCGAGCGTCCGGCGCTGTACGCGGGCGCGCCGTCGACGACCTGGAGGTACGAGACGCCGATGCTCTTCTTCTTGCGCGCCGGGTCGAGCAATCGCTTCAGGCTGTAGACGACGTCGGCGGACGTGAGCGGCGTGCCGTCGTGGAAGCGGACGCCGTCGCGCAGGTGAACGGTGTAGATGCGGCCGTCCCTGGAGATCGTCCACGTGTCGGCGAGCGCCGGGACGATGTTGAGCCCCGGATCGAGCGCGACGAGACCGTCGAAGATCTGCCCTACCGGGAGGGCGTCGTAGACCGAATCGACCGCGGCCGGGTCCAGGCAGTGGGGAGCCTCCACGACGAGGCGGAAGACGCCGCCGCGCTGAGGGGCTCGGAACGACGCGGGGTCCGCGTCCCGGGAAACGGCCTCCGATGAATTGCACGCCGAAGCGAGCGCGGCGCCGGCGAGAACCACTGCCAGGCCCAACTCGCCGACGCCGAATCGATCGCTGAAATCGCGCTGCACGACCCGGCCCCCCCCACGACGAAGACGACTTGTGAGTTCCAAAAAGCGAAGGGGAATCTGGAGACCGCGCGCCGCATAGTCAAGGAATCGACCCCAGCGTGGCGACGCCGGGGCGAAAGTCCCGGCGATGCCTGAGGACGCGCTGGCCGAGATCGCCAAGCGTCACGCCGAGGGCGAATAGCGTGGCGAAGAGAGCGATTCTCGGTCCGGCCCCGGAAAAGAGGGCCCAGAGGAGCACCGCGCCGCAGGCGGCCTGGATTCCCGAACGAAAAAGATCCGGTCCGGCGCTCCGGGCGTAACCCAACTGCACCAGCGAGTTGTCGAGGCCCCCGGCTGCGAACTCCGCGGCGAGCAGGCCGAGGATGGCGAACGTCGGATCGTCTCGCAAGTCGAGGGCCGGTAGGTAGAAGAGCGGTACGGCGAAGGACAACCCCGCCAGCCGCGCGGCCTCGAGCGGCGAGCGGAGGAAGCGCGACCGCAGCACGCGACGCATTCCCCAGACGTACTCGGCCCCCGAGTAGAGGGTGATCGCGACGATCACGGTCATGATCGCGAAGATCGCCTGAGTCGGCGGCAGCGCCCAGCGGATCGCGAGGATCGACGTTCCGCACACCGCCGACGACCAAGCCATCCATCCGGGCCGGCGAGCCCTGGCAAGGGCGGCGGCCAGAGGAATGCAGAACGCGGCCGCCGCGACGAACAGGATCGGGCGGATCGCCCCGTCCTCCGGGAACAGCCAGATGATGAGAATGAAGCCGGCGCCCGCCATCTGGATCGTCGTCTTCAGTTTTGCGATCGGGCTGGTCTTGAACGTGAACCCTTCTTCCAGCGCGATGCTTCGGAGCGCGGTCACGGCCAGCTCCCGTATGAAGAGAATGAAGACCAGGGTCGTCGGCATGATCTGGAAATCGGCGAGCGGGACGAAGCCGGCCACGAGGAAGATCTTGTCCACGACCGGGTCGAGCAGCGCCCCGAGCGCGGTGGCGCCGTGTTTTCGCGCGAGATACCCGTCCAGCACATCGGTCAGGCCGAGCAGAATGTAGATCGCCAGGGCGCCGAGCATGAAGCCGTGCGTGTTGCGGTAGACCAGCGCCACAGGCAGCGGCAGCAACACGAGGCGGGCGAGCGTGACCTGATTCGCTGAAATGCGCACGCGTTTCCATCCCAAAGCAGAGGCGTCCTGCGGCGCACGATCCTATCAAGGGATCGGGCCCGGCAACCCCGGCGACTTTCGCGCATGTGTTACAGTGCCGGCGATCGCGCACCTGCCCTAAGCGTGAGCGCTCGTGAGCCCTTTGGCTTCGCCCGGCGGCTCCGTAGAGAGGCGAACGTCGCATGGAGCGACGGGCAGCCTGATCGGCGGGTCCGCCGGAGAACGATCCACCCGATGTCCAAAATAATGCTGGTCAACGTGACGCACGTCGAAGAGTCGCGCGTCGCCATCCTCGAAAACGGCGTCCTCGAGCAGTACGAGATCGAAACGATCAACCGCACGAACATCAAGGGCAACATCCACAACGCCGTCGTCGAAAACACCCACCCCGCCCTGGACGCCGCGTTCCTGAGAGTCAGCGGTGACATGAAGGGCTTCCTACCGATGGACGAGATCAACTTCAAGCTGCTCCCGCAGCGCACGGACTCGCGCGCCAAAGGACGCATCGGGCAGCACCTGCATCCGGGACAGAAGCTGATGGTGCAAGTGGTGAGAGAGCCGTTCGCCGCCAAGCCGCCGACCGTCACGACTTACTTCTCGCTGCCCGGGCGCTATCTCGTCCTCATGCCCGGCGCGGACTCGGCGGGCATCTCGCGCAAGATCCAGGACGACGAACAGCGCGAGCGTCTCAAGAAGCTGGTCCAAGAGCTGAATCCGCCGGAGGGGTTCGGACTGATCGTGCGCACCGCAGGCGTGGGACAGAGCAAGGCCGAGCTGCAGCGCGACCTCCGCTACCTCCTCCGTCTGTGGGACTCGATCCAGAAGGCCTCCCGGGCGACCGAGTTTCCCGGCTTGGTCTACCGCGAGCGCGACCTCGTGATACGGACGATGCGGGACTATTTCACGCAGGACATCGACGAGGTCTGGATCGACAGCCCTGAAACCTACGATCGCGCGCTCGAGTTCGTCTCGGATGTCATGCCCGCCAAGGCCAAGATCATCAAGCTCTACAGCGGGGATCGGCCGCTGTTTTCGAAATTCAACCTCGAGGAACAGATCGAGAGCATCTACATGCGTCGCGTTCCGCTCAAGTCGGGCGGCGAGATCGTCATCGACGGGACCGAGGCGCTGACCGCGATCGACGTCAACAGCAAGGGAGCGGGAAGGCAGGGCGACGCCGAGGAGAACGCCACCCAGACCAACCTCGAGGCAGCCGCGGAGATCGGCCGGCAGCTGCGCCTCCGCGACCTCGGCGGGATCGTCGTCATCGACTTCATCGACATGATGGCCGCGCGCAACCAGAAGAAGATCGAGAAGGCGATCCGCGACGCGATGAAGTCCGATCGCGCGAAGTACGACGTCACGCGGATCTCGAAGCTGGGACTGATGGAGATCTCGCGCCAGCGCATCAAGGGCGAGAAGATGGGCGCCTCGTACGCGACCTGCCCCGTGTGCGAGGGGTACGGGCTCATCAAGAACGTCGAGCCGGCGGGCCTGGCGGCGCTCCGCAAGCTCCAGACGCGATGCCTGCGCAACGACTTCGGCAAGGTCAGCATGCGCGTGCCTCCCGAGATCGCGCACTGGATCTTGAACCACAAGCGGGACGATTTGTCGGGGCTCGAAAGGCGACACGCCATCCGGGTTCTCGTCGAGCCCAAGGGGTCGCTCCTGCGCCACGAAAGCGAGTTCGAGTTCTTCCCGCGAGAGAAGGTCGAGGTACCGCCGGCACTGGTGGCGGGCGATCGCCCCGCACCGCCGACTCCTCCCGATCTCGTGGACATGGAAGAGCCGCAGCCCGCTCTTCCTGCAGCGGTCGCAGCGCCTGCAGTCGTCGCGGCTCCGCTCGTCGACGGGAAGGATGGAGACGCGGGCGTCGAGCCCCGGACGCGCCGGCGGCGTCGCGGCCGCCGCGGAGGCCGCGGTCGCGGCGGCGACGCCTCGACGGATCCTCTGCGGGCCGCCGTCCCTTCTAACGACGGGCCCGAAGCCGCGGCCGAGGCCGAGCGCCCTCCCGGCGAGCTCGGCTTGGACGCAGCTCCTGCGCCGCTCGTCGACCGCGGGGAAGTGTCGGCCGCGCCCGAGATCGCGGTAGGGGCGGTGAACGGAGAAGGCGACCAGGGCCAGCCGCGGCGACGGCGGCGCCGGGGGCGGCGCGGCCGGGGACGCAGCGGCGCGGCTGCGGGCGTCGGGAGCGGCGGCGACATCCCGGCTTCCGTACCCGCCACGGGCATTCCCGCGGCGATCGAAGACGAGCCTTCCGTCCCTCGCGGCGTCGTCGCGCACGAGCTGATGCCCGCGGCTACGGGCGGACGTGGAAGGCGTCGGGGCCATCGGGGCGGCCGCGCGCGGCGCCCCGGTCTCGGCGGGGAACCGGTCGATCCCCAGCTGATCTCACCCTCGAACCCGGTGCCGAAGCCGCGGTTCGACGAGGACTAGGAGAGACGATGCGCCGTCTCACGATCGGAACGATTCTGGCGCTTCAATGCGCCCAGCCCACGTCGGCCGCCGTCGCGTCGGCCGCCAAGCCGTCGATGCCGGTCTCGACGTTTTCGATCGTCGCCCGTGATCCGGCGACCGGGGACCTCGGCGTCGCGGTCCAGAGCCACTGGTTTTCCGTGGGCTCCGTCGTGCCGTGGGCCGAGGCGGGTGTGGGCGCGGTCGCGACGCAGTCGTTCGTCGAACCGTCCTACGGGCCGAAGGGCCTCGCCCTCATGAAGCAGGGGATCGCTCCGAAAGAGGCGTTGGCACAGCTGCTCGCGGCCGACGGACAAAGCAACGTCCGGCAGGTCGCGTTCGTGGACGGGCAGGGACGTGTCGCGGTGCACACCGGCGCGAAATGTATTCCCGGGGCGGGGCACCACATTGGGAACGGTTACACCACCGAGGCCAACCTCATGCTCACGAACGAGGTTCCGGACGCGATGGCCAAGGCGTTCGAGGCTGCCAAAGGCCCGCTCGCCGAGCGGATGTTGGCGGGGCTCGAGGCCGCGCAGGGCGTCGGCGGCGACGTCCGCGGCAAGCAATCCGCGGCGATCCTCGTCGTCCGTGCGAAGGCGACCGAGAAGCCCTGGACCGATCGGATCGTCGATCTACGCATCGAGGATCATGCCGAGCCGCTCAAAGAGATGCGGCGCCTCCTCACGCTCCATCGCGCGTACGAGATGATGAACCGCGGCGACGAGGCCGTGGCGCTCGCGAAGATGGACGACGCTCTCAAGGAGTACGGCGGCGCCGCCGCGATGGTCCCCGACAACGACGAGTTCGTGTTCTGGACCGCCGTCGCCCTGGTTTCGAACGGGCGCACCGACGATGCGCTTCCGTTGTTCGCCAAGGCGTTTCGGATGAACCCGTCGTGGATGCTCCTGGTGCCGCGCTTGCCGGCCGTCGGCCAGCTCCCCGAAACGCCGGGGCTCGTGCCGCGCATCCTGGCGGTCGGGCCGAAAGCCGACCCCGCCGCGAAGTGATCAGGAGAATCGCCGCGGTCGCGGGAGTCGTGGCCGCCGTGCTGCTCGCCGCGGCGCTCGTCGGGGGGACGGCATTTCTGATGGGACCCCTCCCCTCGCGTCGCGGCCGGGTCGCTTTCCGCCACCTGCTGGCACCCGTCGACGCGCGCTTCGACAGGCAGGGCGTGCCGCACGTGCGGGCCGTGCTCGAGGTCGACGCGTGGCGCGCGTTGGGTTTCATCCACGCCGCCGATCGTCTGTTCCAGATGGAGCTGCGCCGTCGCGCGGCGGAAGGGCGTCTGGCCGAGATCATCGGCAGTCCTGCCGTCGCCATGGATCGCGAGGCCCGTCTTTGCGGCTACGCGGCCCTTGCGCGTCGCGACTGGGCCGTGATTCGCGAAAACGAGCGCGTGGCGCTCGAGGCGTACGCCGACGGCGTGAACGCCTTCCTCGCCGATCACGCCCTTCCGCTCGAGATGCGCGCGCTCGGGTTGACCCCCGAGCCGTGGACGCCCGTCGACTCGCTCGCGTTCGGACGGCTGCTGCAGGACGGTCTGTCGATCGCCGGGGCGGTCGAGCGCGGCGCTTTCGACGACGCGCGCGCCCGGGGAACCGAAGCCGCGATCGCTCTCCTCGACGCATCCGAGCCCGGAGCTTCGCGCATCGCCCGAGAGACCGCGGAGCTGCTCGCGGGGTCCAAACGATCGGCGGCCGTCGTTACGCCGGCCATCGAAACGGCGCCGGCGGGGAGCAACGCGTGGGCACTCGCGGGGACGCGCACCGCGTCGGGTAAGCCCCTCCTCGCGGGCGACCCGCACCTGGCCGCGGAGCGTCCGGGAGTTTGGTACGCGGCGCACCTCACGAGCGCCGACGGCCTCGACGCCGTCGGCCTGACGCTTCCGGGGGTCCCCGGCATCGTCATCGGCCACAACGGACGCGTGGCGTGGTCGCTCACGATGCATCAAGCCGACGATTCCGACCTGTTCGTCGAGCAGGTCGACTGGGGCAAGGGGACCTATAGACACGGCGACGCCTGGGTGCCGCTCGACCGCACGACCGAGACGATCCGCGTGAAGAACGGCGCGGACGTCGTCGTCGAGATCGCGCGCACGGTGCACGGGCCGATCGTCGAGAAGCTCGACGAGCTCCCGGGCGTAGCAGTCGCCCGCGCCTTTGCGGCAGCGGACCTCCCGCAAGGACCGCGGGCGTTTCTCGACGCCGCGCGCGCGCGCAGCGGTCCCGAGCTCGTCGCGGCGTGGTCCCAGTTCCGGGGACCTTCGGTCAACGTCTGTTGGGCCGACGTCACCGGCGCGATCGGCGTCAAGGTGGCGGGCGCGATTCCGCGGCGCCAGGCGGGGGACGGACGGTTCCCCGTGCCCGGCTGGACCGCGACTTACGACTGGGTCGGGATGATTCCCGCCGACGAGCTCCCCGCGATCGCGGAGCCCAAGGACGGGCTCGTCGCCACGGCGAACGACGACTGGACCGCCTCGGGGCGCCGGCTCCCCTACCCGGGTTTCTACGCCGAGCCCGATCGCGCGAGCCGCGCGCATCAGCTGGGATCGGCGCTCGCCGCCGCAAACGTCGCCGACATGCGCGCCATGCAAAACGACGTCTACTCGCCCTACGCCGCGCGCGTCGCCTCCGTCCTCGGCCGCTTGGTGTACGCCGATCCGCGGGCCGCAAAGGCGGCGTCCGTGCTCGCGGCGTGGAATGCGCGTGCCGACGCTCGCGGACCGTCGCGGTTGTTCTACGCCTTCATGAAGGAAGTTCGGAAGGAGGCGGGTTCGACCGCGAGGCGCGTCACCTGGTCGATGCTCGAGCGGATGATCGAAGGGACGGACGCCCAGTCGTTCTGGGACGAACCTTCCACTCCGCGGGTCGAAACGCGCGGCGAACGCATCGAGCGAGCGCTCCTCCTGGCGATCCAGACGGTGGAGCGCGAGGACGGAGCGGATCCGGCGCGATGGTCCTTCGGAAAAACCCACCGCCTCGTTTACGAGCACCCTTTCGCCGCCGCGCTCCCCGCGTCGATCGCCTCACACCTCGCGCTCGGACCGGTCGAGCTCCCCGGCGAGTGGCACACGCTTGACGTCGCGGGGTTTCCGCTGCGCGGGGAGCGCTACGACGTGAGCGAGATTCCGTCGGCGCGCCTCATCGTCGATCTGTCCCGACCCGACGCGTCGCGCCTCGTGCTTCCCTTGGGCCAATCGGGACAGCTCTTCGACCGCCACGCGAAAGACCAGCTTCGTGCATGGTCCACGGGACGCGATTTCCCGCTTCCCTTCACGGCCAAGGCCGTCGAGGCTGCGACGATCTCGACGATCCATTTCGTCCCCGCCGACTGAAAGCGCGCGGCGCGCACGAACCCGACAACGCGGAGCTGGGGCGACGGCGGTTTACGCATAGGCCGCAGAGTCGGCATAGTCTCGGACGAGATTCCGCTTTTGGTGATGCTGAAGACGCGCCGTTTCCATGGACATCGCCGTGGTCCCAGCGTAACTTCAGGAGGCCTTTTTCAACGAAGGACACCGGCTGAACGATGAGAATCCAGACCGTTCTCGACGTGTTTCACGAGCGGGTTCCGAAGACGTTCGGATTCCTCGTGGACCGCCACGGTTTCGCGCTCGATCGGAGCGACGACTACGCGTTCATCGCGAAGTCGCGGCACTCCAACGTCGAGGTCGAGCTCGACTGGGGGTCGATCGTGGTGTCGATCCGGCCGCTCGAAACCGGTCGCTCCGTGCGCCTCTCGTTCATCGTCGGTGCGATCGACCCGACGATCCTCTTCCTCCCGCGCTACCCGTGGGGCCCCGAGGACGCCTGCGACGAGATCGACCGGCAAGCCGCCCTTCTCGCGAGCCATTGCAGCGACATCCTCGACGGCGATTTCTCGAAATGGGCCGCGCTCGAGGCGCACCAGCGGCAGGTCCTCGAACAATGGCGCGGCGAATCCGAGCGCCTCGTCAAGGAGGCGCGCGCCAAGCTCGTCCGACGCCGCGCCGAGGCCGCCTGGTCCCGCCGGAGCTTCTCGGAAGCGGCACAGCTCTACGCCTCGATCAAGGAAGACTTGACCCAGGCGGAGATCGCGCGCCAGGAGTACTGCAGGCGCCGCACGCTGCTCGTTTCCGTGCCCAAGCAGCCGCGGGCTGCGGGCCTCGCATGATCGGTAAACCGGGAGACCCCATGGCACCCACCCCGCTCGCGTCGCGCGCGAAGGTTCGCGTGCGCGCCGGGGCGCCCTCGGATCCGCTGTTGACGCCCCGCGCCCGCGCGGCGCGCCGGAGGCTCGCCGCGCTCCTCGCCGACCCCGGCCCGCTCGCGCTGCTCGAGGCGACGCTTCAGATCGCCGCCGAAGAGCACGAGGCGATGGACGTTTTGGCACAGATCGCGCGGGTGGAGACGATCGGCGCCGAGGCGGCGGAGCGCTTGGCCGGCCTCACGAATCCCTTCGCGCGGCTCGACGCGATTCGCGTCCTTCTCTTCGACGAGCTCGGTTTCAAGGGAAACGTCGACCACTACGACGACCCGCGCAACTCCTACATCGACGACGTCCTCGAGCGCAAGCTCGGCATTCCGCTCACGCTGTCGATTCTCTTCATCGAGATCGCCCGGCGCGCTGGCCTTCCCGCCGAAGGCGTCGGGCTCCCCGGTCATTTCATCGTCCGCGTCGAAGAGCAGGGGCGCCGCCTCCTGATCGATCCCTTCCACGGCGGCCACATCATCACGATCGAGGACTGCAAGGACCTCGTCGTTCGCACCACCGGCCGCGCGTCGCTGTTCCGGAAGGACTCACTCGAAGCCACCACCCCGCGGGCCATGCTGACCCGATTGCTCCTCAATCTGAAGCGGATCCACCTCGCCCAGGGGGACTACATCAGGGCGTTGGCAGTCGTTGAGCGGTTGCTCGTGGTCGCGGCGGGAGACGCGAAGGAAATCCGCGATCGAGGGCTCCTGCTCGCGCATCTCGGTCAATCCGGCGCCGCCGTGCAAGACCTGGAAAGCTACCTCGCGCTCGCCCCGGCCGCACCCGACGTGGAATCCGTTCGGGGCCGCCTCGCCTGGATTCGTCGACGCGCCGGAGGAACCGCCTAGGAGCCCTACCGGTCGGGCTCCTAGCCCTTCGGGTCGATCACGGGTTTGATCCGCTCCCGCCGCTTCGCCATAATGCCGATCGCACGAGCCGTGACGGCCCGTCACGAGAGGCAGGCATGGACACTCTGGGCATCGCCC
>JAYUCM010000292.1:0-3417 GCA_043740355.1 Acidobacteriota bacterium
CCCTGCACCTGGACGCTTTCCACCGTTCCCGATTGCCCCTCTGCGAGCGAAACGGAAAGAGCGATCGCGACGGCGGCGATGGCGGACGTGACGATGCGAGGACTCATTCCGTCGTCGGCGCTCCGGCCCTCACGGACCCGTTCGGCGCTGCTCCGCACCACGGACGGCGAACCGGATCGAAAAGGCGCGGCATTGTACTTCGGGCGGGTGGCCCACGCTCGTGGGGAATGGATGGGCGCTGCGGCGACGATGCACCGGCGCGCGACGCGACTTCGGCGGAACGGGCCCTAGGAGGCGGTGGACTGCAGGGCCGCGCGGAACGCCGGCCGTTCGCCGTCCATGAAGACCTCGATGGGACTTCCCAACTGGACGGTTCCCTTGATCAGGGCCTCCGAGAGCGGATCCTCGATATACCGCTGAATCGCCCGACGGAGCGGCCGGGCCCCGTAGGACCGGTCGGTGCACGTCGTGCGTACCAGCCACTCGCACACCTCGTCCGGGACCACGATCTCAACCTTGCGGTCCGCAAGCGCGGCATTGACACCGCGCAGCAGGATCCGGACGATGTCTTGCAGTTGATCTTCGGTCAACGCGTCGAAGACGATCACCTCGTCGATCCGGTTGAGGAACTCGGGCGAGAGCGTCCTGCGCACCTCGCCCATCACGAGCTCACGGCGGTCCTTGAACTGCTGCTCGCGCTCCGCGCTCTGGAATCCCAGCTTCCCGGAGGTCCGCGCGACGTGCTGCGAACCGATGTTGGACGTCATGATCACGATCGTGTTCTTGAAGTCCACTTCGTCGCCGTAGGCGTCTGTGAGCATGCCGTCCTCGAGGACTTGAAGGAGGATGTTCAGGATGTCGGGATGCGCCTTCTCGATCTCGTCGAGGAGGATCACGCTGTACGGCTTGCGCTTGATCCGCTCGGTCAGCTGGCCGCCCTCTTCGTGGCCGACGTATCCCGGCGGCGAGCCGATCATTTTGGCGATGGCGTGCTTTTCCATGTACTCCGACATGTCGAAGCGCAAGAGCGACTTCTCCGAGCCGAAGAGGAACTCCGCGAGCGTTCGCGCGACCTCCGTTTTTCCCACGCCGGTGGGGCCCAGGAAGATGAACGAGCCGATCGGCCGATTGGGGCTCTTGAGTCCGGCGCGCGAGCGCCGGATCGCCCGCGCGAGCGCCGAGATCGATTCCTCTTGGCCGACGATGCGCTCGTGCAGGAACCTCTCCATGTTGAGGAGCTTGTCCATCTCTTCCTGCGCGACCGACTGAAGCGGGATGCCGGTCCAGCGCGCGATCACCTCTTCGACGTCCGCGCGAGTGACATCGAGGATGCGGTTCGCCTCGTCCTCGTAACGCTGCTTGAGCTCCTCGTGGCGCCGGCGGAGGGTGACCTCTTTGTCGTGATACGCAACCGCCTCGTCGAAGTCCTTCCGCGCGAGGGCGTTTTTCATGCCCTCGACCGCGCGCCGGAGCTCCTGCTCCACTTTCTTGATCTCGCCGTAGGAAATCCGCTTGCCCAGCTTCACGCGGGCGCCGGCCTCGTCCAAGACGTCGATCGCCTTGTCGGGAAGGAATCGATCCGTGATGTACCGGTTCGACTGAAACACCGAAGCCCGGATGGCCTCCCCGTCGAAGCGCACCCCGTGGAAGCGCTCGTAGCGCTCCTTGACGCCCTCGAGAATCGCCATCGTCTCGACCTCGTCCGGTGGACGGATCGTGATCGGCTGAAAGCGCCGGACCAACGCCCGGTCCTTCTCGATGTACTTGTGGTAGTCGCGTGGAGTCGTGGCGCCGATGCACTGCACTTCGCCACGCGAGAGCGTCGGCTTGAGGATGTTCGCGGCGTCGAGCGAGCCTTCGGCCGAGCCCGCGCCGATCAGGGAGTGAATCTCGTCGATGAAGATCATCACGTCGTCGGAGGAGGTCAGCTCGGAGATGATCCCCTTCAGGCGCTCTTCGAACTGGCCGCGGTACTTGGTGCCTGCGACGACCAACGACAGGTCGAGCGCCAGGATGCGCTTGTTCAGGAGCGAGGGCGGAACCTCTCCGTCCACGATCCTCGTCGCCAGGCCCTCGACGATCGCCGTCTTGCCGACGCCGGGCTCTCCCAGAAGCACCGGGTTGTTCTTCCGCCGGCGCGAGAGGATCTGGACCACGCGCTCCAGCTCGATCTCGCGGCCGATCAGCGGGTCGAAGACCCGGCGCTGCGCCATCTCCGACAGGTCGCGAGCGAACTCGTTGAGGAAGGGCGTTTCCTTCTTTTTCTTCGGGAGCGCGCGACGCTTGTAGATGTTGACCGCGTCCTCGCGCACCGCGAACAGGCGCATGCCACGCTCGGCGAGCATCCGACCGGCCACCGCGTCCTCGAGGCGGAGAAGGCCGAGGAGAAGATGCTCCGTCCCGATGTGGGGATGCATCAATCGCTCGGCTTCCTCTTCGGCGAACTGCAGCGCCTTTTTCGTCTCTTCGCTGAACGGGATCTCGACGGAGGTCGACAGCTTCTCGCGCGGAGGATTCCGCCTCTCGAGCTCGGCCTGAAGGAGGTCCATCGAGACGTTCGCGCGGGTGAACAGCTCCCGCGTCGTCTCCTCCCCTTCCTTGAGAAGGCCCAGCAGGATGTGCTCGGTCCCGATGACCTTGCTTCCCTGCTGACTGGCCTCGTACCGCGCCAGGAAGAGGATCCGCTTGGCCTTCTCGGTGAACTTTTCGAACATCGCAAGACTCCGCGTCGGGCGCCCCCGGGACGTCAGTTCTACCGCACGCCGCTCTCTTTCGCTTCCCCGCCGCCGAAGTAGCGCAGCGCCTCGCCATCGGCCATCGGGCGCAGCCGCCCTTCCGTGAGTCGCAGCATCCGATCGCATTCGTGCGCGACGCGGCCGCTGTGGGTGGCGACGACCAACCCGAATCCGCGCTCCCGTTGAAGATCCCGCAGCAATCCGAATACCGAAGCACCGGTCGCCGGGTCGAGATTGCCCGTGGGCTCGTCGGCGAGCACCATCGCCGGACCCGGGGCCACCGCGCGCGCGATCGCCACCCGCTGCTGCTCGCCTCCGGAGAGGGCCGAAGGGCGATGGGCCAGACGATCCGCGAGGCCGAGCCGCATCAACATCTCCCTGGCCGGCCCCGATGGGTCTCCCGGCCGCCGCCCGATCCGGAACGGCATCTCGACGTTCTCGAGTGCCGTGAACTCCGGAAGGAGGTGGTGGAACTGGAATATAAAGCCCACCTGGCGATTGCGGTACTCCGCCAGATCGCCGCCCCCGGCCGTGACCGTCTCGCGGCCGAGAAATGCGACCGTCCCCGCGTCGGGAAAGTCCAATCCGCCGAGAATGTGCAGGAGGGTCGATTTCCCCACACCGGAGTCGCCGACGATCGCCACGGACTCGCCGGCGGCGACGTCGATGTCGAGCCCGCGCA
>JAYUCM010000293.1:0-8289 GCA_043740355.1 Acidobacteriota bacterium
TACGAGGCATAGGTCAGTTCGGGCATCGCGCTACCTCCGCGCCAGGACGGCGGCGAGGACGACGAGGACGAGCGCCAAGCCCGCGAGGGCGAACACCGCGCGCCACTGGGCCCGCGCACGCTCCACGGCATCGGCATAAGGAGTTCTGCTGAAGGTGACCATGTAGTAGAGCGGCACGAACCGGCCCGGGAACAGCCTCGCGAGCAGTTTCTCGACCCGCTTCCCGAAGCGAAACGCTTTCGACGCCGTCTTGTCGCGCATCTCGAGGAAGTTGCCGATCGCGAGGGAGGCTAGGGCATCCGTATGCCGCTTTCGTCGCTCTTCGTAGGTGCGGAGCGCTTCGGCGGTGTCGTCTCCGATCTCGCGCAGGCACTCGTCGAGGACGATGCAGTCCTCGAACGCCGCGTTGGCACCCTGCCCGTAGAACGGGACGATCGCGTGCGCGGCATCCCCGAGAAGGGCCACGCGGTCCTTGAACCGCCACGGCGCGCAGCGCACGGTGACCAGCGAGCCGACCTCGTTGAGCAGGAAGTCGTCCTCGAGCGACGGCATCAATGCCGCGGCGTCGGGGAACGTCTTCCCGAAGTACCCGCGCACCTCTTCGCGCGTCGCCAGGGCCGAGAACGAGTTTTCACCGGTGAACGGCCAGAAACAGGTGCAGGTATACGAACCGTCCACGTTCGGGAGCGCGATCATCATGAAGCCGCCACGCGGCCAGATGTGGAGCGCGTTGTGTTCCATGCGGAAGCCGCCGTCGACGGACGGCGGAATCGTCAGCTCCTTGTAGCCGTGCTTGAGAAACGACTGCGCGTACTCGAATCGGTCGGTCTTTTGCATCGCGAGACGGACCTCGGAGAACGCACCGTCGGCACCGATCAAGAGATCCGCGGGAACGGAAGAGGTCGCGCCGCTGTCGATGTCCGCGAACACGCCGAGGGCATGCTCGAGGTCGACGTCGACGCATCTCCTTCCGAAGTAAACCTCGACGTTGTCCATGGCCTCGGCCGTCTCGACGAGGAGCCGGTTCAGGCCGGCCCGCGACACCGAGTGAATGACGTGATGCGCCTGGTGGCCGTACGGTTGGAACGTGAGGCCGCCGTCGATCGCGTGCACCATGCGCCCGCGCATCGGGACCGCGACTTCGAGGAGCTTCTCGTCCAGCCCGACACGCTCGAGCGCCGCGAGACCCCGCGTCGAGATCGCGAGGTTGATCGAACGGCCTCGCCCGGAGGCGCCCTTTCGCGGATCGGGGCGCCGCTCGTAGACCTTGACCCGATGACCCGCCCGCCCGAGAAACACGGCCGCGAGGGCGCCGCCCAAACCCGCTCCCACGATCGTGATGGACTTCGTCGTGTCCGCCATGGCCGCCTTAGCCCGAGAGGCCGGCGCGACGGAGCAACCCCGCGACGCGCCAGACCTCGTGGAACGTGTTGTAGAGCGGCACCGGCGCGACGCGAACGACATCCGGGGGCCGGAAGTCGCCGACCACGCCGAGAGCTGCGATGGCTTGAAGGGTCTCAACCGGTCGCTCGAGGATCCGGAAAGACAATTGACAACCGCGCTCCTCGGCGGATCCGGGCGAGATCAATTGAAACCGCTTTCGCGGCTCCTGATCGAGCAGCCACTGGAGGTAGCCCGTGAGCACGATCGACTTCCGCCGCAGCGCCTCCATTCCCGCTTCGTCGAAGATCGCGAGCGACGCGCGCAGCGGGGCCATCGCAAAGATCGGCGGGTTCGACACCTGCCAGCCGTCGGCTCCGTCACGGGGAACGAAGTCCCGCTCTTCGTGCATGCGGAAACGCGTGGCCGGGTCGTTCCCCCACCAGCCGCCCATCCTCGGAAGCGTGACGTTTCTCCCATGCCGCTCGTGGACGAAGCACCCGGCGATCGCCCCGGGCCCCCCGTTGAGGTATTTGTACGAGCACCAGGCCGCAAAATCGACGTCCCAGTCGTGCAGCTTCAGCGGGACGTTTCCCACCGCGTGTGCTAAGTCCCAACCGACGACGCACCCCTGCCGCCGCGCGGCCTTCGTGATGGACGCGATGTCGAGGAGCTGGCCGGTGAAGTACTGAACGCCGGGGAGGAGCACGAGCGCGATCTCGTTCCCGCGCCGCTCGATCAGCTCGACCAGATCCTCCGTCCGGAGGAGCGCCTCGCCGGGGCGCGGCGCCACGCGGATCAGACCCTGGCCGCCGTCGATGCCGTGAAGGGCGAGTTGCGACTGCGCGGCATAGGTGTCGGAGGGGAACGCGCCGTCTTCGATCAGAATCTTGCGGCGGTCGGCACCCGGCCGGAAGAACGTCGCCATCATGAGGTGGAGATTCACCGTCAGCCCGTTCATCGCGACGACCTCGCCGGCCGCCGCGCCCACCAAGCGCGCGCTCGGCTCGCGGAGCACCTCGTGATACGAAAACCAAGGCGTCCTGCCTGCAAAATGCGCATCGACCGCGAGCGCCGCCCAATCGTCCAGCTCACCGGCCACGAGCTCGCGCGCCGCTAAGGGCATCAATCCCAAGGAGTTCCCGTTGAAGTACACGACGGGCTGATCGTCGCGCGCCGGAATGGCGAATCGTTCGCGGAAGCGTGCCAACGGATCGCGCTCGTCGAGACGCTTCGCGAATTCCTCCGCGGCCTCGAAGATCGGCATCATCCGAGGAACCTTTCCTGTGTCACGCTGAGGAACTCGAGCGCGGTGCCGCCGAGCAGCCGTTCCTTTGTGGCCGCGTCGAACTCGTCGATCGACTCGATCAGCGTCCCGGGAACGGACTCGCCCAGGGGGAATGGGTAGTCCGAGCCCAACGCGACGCGCTCGGCGCCGATGAGCCGCACGAGGTAACGCAGCGCGTCGGCGTCGTGCACGAGGGAATCGACGTAGAACCGGCCGAGGTAGTCCTTGGGCGCCACCGCGTTGTCGACGGCGCACAGATCGGGGCGCGACAGGAACCCGTGCTGAACGCGGCCGACGATGCCGGGGAACGAGCCGCCGCCGTGGGCGAACGCGATGCGCAGGCGTGGCAACCGCTCGAGCACGCCGCCGAAGATCACGGAGCAGATCGCCAGCGCCGTTTCCGTCGGCATCCCGACGAGCCACGGGAGCCAGTACTTCGTCATGCGCTCCTTGCCGAGGATGTCCCACGGATGAACGAAAACGCAGGCGTTCAGATCGGCCGCTGCCTCGAAGATGGGGAACAGGTCCGGGTGGTCGAGGCTCCAGCCGTTGATGTGCGTGCCGATCTGCACTCCCGCGAGCTTCAGATCGCACACGCAGCGCTCGAGCTCGTAGATGGCGAGATCGGTCTGCTGCATCGGGAGCGTCCCCAACCCCACGAAACGGTTGGGGCTTGCGTCGACCACCGACGCGACGTGGTCGTTCAGCAGGGTCGCGAGGTCGAGTGTGTGCTTCGGCTTCGCCCAGTAGTTGAACATCACGGGGACCGTCGAGAGCACCTGGACGTCGACCTGGGTCGCGGTGCAGTCCTCGAGGCGCCGCCGCGGGTCCCAGCAGTTGTCCTGGATCTCGCGGAAGAGGGCGCCGTCCAGGATCATCCGCGCGCACCCGGGAGCGTGGTGATCGAGCTGGATGAACCCCGGCGTGCCGTAGCGCTCGGTCAGATCCGGAAGACTCTCCGGCAGGATGTGGGTGTGCAGGTCGACCTTCAGGACGCGGTGCGAAGCCACCGGACCTAGACCGCCTTCGGCGGCTCTGGCTTCCGCATGACCACGCCGCACGTCTTGCACGTGCGCTTCGCTTCGTCGGCGAAGAACCCCTCGATGATCGGCTTCAGCTGCGTTCCGAGGTCCTTGCAGTGGAAGGTGGCGTCGTGGAGCAGAGCGCCGCATCCCTCGCAGAACCATGTGAGGTGGTCGATCTCTTTGGGCTCACGCATCCGCTCGACGACCATCCCGACCGTGCCGGCCGGGCGCTGCGGAGAATGCGGGACGCCCGGCGGGAGGAGAAAGATGTCCCCTTCCTTGAGGACGACGTCGCGGGGTTTGCCGCCCTCGATGATCTTGACGACGATGTCCCCTTCGATCTGGAAGAAGAGCTCCTCGCCGTCCTCGATGTGGTAATCCTTCCGCGCGTTGGGTCCCCCGACGATCATCACTTGGAACTCGGTGTCCTGCCAGATCATCTTGTTGCCGACCGGCGGCTTCAAGAGGTGGCGGTTTTCGTCGATCCAACGCTTGAGATTGAACGCGGCCAAGGCCATGACCCGATCCTCCAGGAAATCATGGGATTGTAGCGCGAAATGGTGTTGCTAAGCCTACAGATGCTCGACCAGCTTCGGCCTCAGAAACCAGCGCAACGAAGCCGTGCGTTCGCCGAGGTCGCGCCAATGTTCGACGGCGGAGTCGAACGCGAGCAGCCCCGCGGTGGGAATGTCGAAGGCGCTGCGTGACGCTTTGCAGAGGAGCGCTGCCGCTTCGGCGATGCCGGGGCTGTGCGCGACGACGAGTGCTGCGCCGACGGCCTCGGGAAGCGCTCGCAGCGAAGCGAGCCAAACTTCGCCGGGGGCGTCGTACAGCGCCTGCTCCAGGTGGATCTTCCCTGCGAATTTCATCGCCCGCGCGGCCGCCTCCGCCGTCGCTTTCGCGCGCAGCGCCGGGGACGCCACAATCGCTTCGGGGACGGCGCCCAATCGGGCGAGCACCCGGCCCATCCTCACGGCGTCCTCGTTGCCCCTCGCCGCCAAAGGCCTGCCGAAATCCTGCTGTCCGGGAACCCCGGCCTCGGCCTTTGCGTGTCTCATGAGGAGAATCGTCTTCATGCGAGGCGAATGTACACTCACCGGCCCATCATGCGTATCGATAGCAGCTTCTCCGAGGCCGTCGAGCGCGCCGTGCGCGGCGCCGAGCGAGGCACCGCCGCCGAGTTGATCGTCGTCGTCGCGGCGCGTTCCGGCTCGTACCTCGACATCGCGGGAGCAGCGGGCGCAGCCGCAGCGATGCTCGTCCTGCTCGTCGCGCTGTTCGCCCCGGCGGTCTTCCATCCGGTCGCCGTCGCGCTGGAGATCCCGTTTGCGTGCGGGCTCGTTGCTTGGCTCGCCCATCGCAGCCCGGGGCTCCTGCGGGCGCTCGCCCCCGAGGCCCGCTTGCGTAAGCAGGTCGAGCGCGCGGCCGCGGAACACTTCCTCGCCGAGGCGGTGCACGGGACGCGCGGGCGCACCGGGCTTCTCGTCTACCTCTCTTTGCTCGAAGATCGCGTGGCGCTCGTCCCCGACCTCGGGCTGGAAGGCCGTGTGCCTTCCGCCGCATGGGCCGAGGTCCGCTGGAGCGCGACGCGAGATCCGTCCCGGCCGCGCACCCAAGACGATCTCGTGCGCGGGGTCGAGCAGATCGGCGCCATTTTGCGTCAGCGGATGCCTGCTCAAGGGACGGACCTCAACGAGCTCCCCGACGCACCTCGGATCGTGCCGTGACACGAAGGGCGGCGGCTGTCGTCGCGGCTTCGACGACGCTGGCTTCGACGGTCACGGTCTTCGCGCGGGTGGGCGGCGGGGGCGGCTATTCCGGCGGTGGCGGGGGCGGAGGAGGCGAAGGAGGGGACGCGGGGCTGATCTTCGCCGTTGTCCGGCTGCTCCTGTGGCTGGTGTTCGCGCATCCGATCGTCGGCGTCCCGCTGCTGGTCGTGATCGTCATCGTCGTCCTGAACATGGCGAAGTCGGGTTTGCTCGGAAGGAGCGTCGGTGAGAACCCCACCGTTTTCCCGCAGCAGGTCCCGGTACGCCGCGGTCCTGCGAACCTCACGCCGGTCCGCTCGACCGACCCGTTCTTCTCGGAGCCGGTGTTCACCGATTTCGCGCAGCTCGTGTACGCGAGAGCGCAGGAGATGCGAGGCACCGGACATCGTGAGCCTCTCGAAGCGTGGATGGCCCAAGAGGCGATCGACAAACTCTTCGCCGATCGGGTGAACCTCGCGTCGGTCTCCCAGGTCGTCTTCGGCGCGACCCGAATCGCACAGGCGGCGACCGAAGCCGGCTTCGTTCGCATCGACGTCGAGTTCGAGGCGAACGTCACCGAAATGCGGGGCGGAGCGCAATCGCAGGTCCTCTGCTCCGAGCGGTGGTCGTTCCGACGGAAGGCCGGCGTGCGCTCCCCGGCACCCGAGCGCATGCGGGCGCTCGGGTGCGCGGGCTGCGGCTCGACGCTCGAACCCGGAAGCGACGGGACGTGCCCTTCCTGCGGGGTACCCCGACGCGGCGGACTGACGCAGTGGGAGGTCGGCGGCATCCCGCGCGCGAACAGGCGTCCGCTGGCTCCGCCGGAGCTCGACGTGGACGAGGGCGGCGGCATCGAGCGTGGCACCGAGCTTCCGACTGTGTGCGACCCGCGTCTTTCGGCCGCCAAGCGCGCGTTCGAGGGGAGGCACCTCGATCACGTCTGGCCGGCGTTCGAGGAGCGTGTGCGCACCGCGTTCCTCGCGCTTCAGGACGCGTGGTCGACGCGTCGGTGGGAGCGCGCGCGGCCCTTCGAGACCGACGCGCTCTTTCAGACGCACCGCTTCTGGATGGAGCGGTACGCCGCGTTCTCCCTGGTCAACCGCGTCGAGCAGGTCGCGGTCACGCGCGTCGCGCTCGCGAAAATCGATGTCGACGCGTTCTACGAGTCGATCACGGTGCGTATCTTCGCAGGAGCGCTCGACTGGACCGAAGATGCCGCGGGCAAGGTCGTCGGCGGCAGCAAGACGGCGCCGCGGGTTTTTACGGAGTACTGGACGTTCTTGCGCGCGATACCGGGAACGGCCGTCGCGCCGTCCAACTGTCCGTCGTGCGGCGCGCCGCTCGCCGCCGGCGGCGGTGCGACCGTGTGCGCGTCCTGCGGCGGCAAGCTCGTCGGAGGCGCGTTCGATTGGGTCGCCTCGCGCATCGAACAGGACGACGCCTATGCTTAGGGCGCCAATCTGAGCGTGATGAGAACCGCTTCCGGCGCGCAGGCGACACGGATCGGAAGCCCGCACACGCCCAACCCCCGACTCACGACGATCTGCGCCCCGTCGTGCTCGTAGCGCCCTTCGTCGAGCCGGTACCGGCTCATCTTCACGAGGACCGGGCGGCCGGGGATGCGCACCTGGCCGCCGTGCGTGTGCCCGGAAAGGGTGAGGGCCACCCCGCGGGCGGCGGCCTCGGGGAACACGTCGGGGTTGTGAGAGATCAGCACGACCGGAGCATCAGGGGCGACGACCTCCGCCCTGGCGAGCGCACCCTCGAGGTCGGGCCGGCCGATGTTCCAGTCGTCGATTCCGGCGAGCGCGATGCGCGCGCCACCTCGTGACAGCGCGATCGCATCGTTGTTCAAGACGCGCACGCCGCACGATTCGAAAAACCGCGAGACGCCCGCGATATCGCCGGTGTAATGGTCGTGATTGCCGAAGACGGCGAAGGCGCCCAAGGGTGCGGTCAACCCGGCGATCGCGGCCTCGTGCGGCAGTATCTCGGGCACGTTCGACGTCGCCAGATCGCCGCCGTGAATCACGACGTCGGCTCTGAGCGTCCCGAGGCGCGCGAACACCCTCGCCATCGCGGTCCGGGAAAGAAACGGGCCCGCGTGGACGTCGGACAGGAACAGAACGGTCGTTCCGTCGAACGGCGCGGGGAGGCGCGCGATCGGGATGTCCGCGACGGCTACGGTCAACTGGCGCTCGAGGATCGGGGCGTACGGGATCGCGCTCCCGGGGAGGCGCCACCACACGTGACGGCTCAGAAAGAGGCTCGTTGCGCGCTCGATCCGCCGGAACCATCCGCTCTTGGGGTCGAAGTGCGCTCGGGGATGCTGCGCCGCCACGGAGGTCGGAGGGTCGAGTGTACGCCGGCGCATGGCGGGTATTATCTCAGCGCCGCAAGGGAGGTTCCGTGGCCACGATCCTGACACCGTCCCCCGATAACGTGAGGCGTGCCGCCGACGCGGTGCGGCGCGGCGAGCTGGTCGGGATGCCCACCGAGACCGTCTACGGACTCGCGGCGAACGCCTTCGACGCCGCAGCGGTCGCGAGGATTTTTGCGGCGAAGGACCGGCCGAGCTTCGACCCACTGATCGTTCACGTCGTGCGTCCGGCCGGCCCGCTCGAGCGCGAGGTGCTCTCGGGTCTCGAGGACGAAGGCATCGTCGAGGTGCGGCGCCTGCCGCAGCTCGCGCGCGAGCGGGCCGACGTCCTGTTGCGACGGTTCTGGCCGGGGCCGTTGACGCTCGTCCTCCCGCGCGGGCGGAAGATCCCCGACCTGGTGACGAGCGGACTCGACACGGTCGCGATCCGCATGCCGTCACACGCAGTGGCGCAGGCGCTCCTGAAAG
>JAYUCM010000294.1:0-3400 GCA_043740355.1 Acidobacteriota bacterium
CCATGCCGGCAACGAAGTCCTCGCGTTTCACTTCCTTCCGGCCGACGCCGATGATGGCGACGTCTTTCGGCAGGAGCCCGTAGCGGCGCAAGTTGTAGAGCGCGGGGAGGAGCTTGCGGCGGGTCAAATCGCCGCTGGCACCGAAGATCACGATGGCGCACGGATCGCCCGGACGTTCTCCCGTCTTCGCTTTTTCGTCGTTCACGCCGGTGAGTCTACACCGCTCCCCGACCCCGCAGCGTAAGACGCGCCATCGCCGGAAGCGCCAGAAGCGTTGCGGCGGTCGAGACCACGAGTCCGCCGATGACGACGACCGCCAAGGGGCGCTGGAGCTCGGAGCCGGGGCCCAACGCGAACGCGAGCGGCACCAGCCCGAAGACCGTGCACGCGGTCGTCATGACGATCGGGCGCAATCGCCGCTCGGCAGCACCCAGGATCGCGTCGTGGACCGTTGCGCCGTCGTCCATCCGGGTGAGGGCGGCGCCGATCAGGAGAATCCCGTTCTTCACGACGAGCCCCACGAGAAGAACGAGGCCCATGAGCGAGGACACGTCGAGGTTCGTTCGCGTGACGGCGAGGGCGAGAAAGCCCCCGGCGATCGCGGGCGGGATCGTCAGCAGCACGAGCAGCGCGGCGCGTGCCGATCGGAACTGCGCGACGAGGACGGCGAAGACGACGACGATCCCGAGCAGCACGACGATGACGAGCTGCTTGAAGGCCCGCGACTGACTTTCGGCCTGCCCGCCGATCTCGACGCGGTAGCCCGCCGGCACCTTGATTCCGGCGAGACGGCGCCGGACCTCGCGCGTCAGGCCGCCGAGATCGCTCCCTTCGACGTCGCCCGAGGCGATGATCGTGGGGACGAGGTTTTCGCGGCGCAGCAGACCCTCCGCCGTCTCGCTCGTCGCCCTGGCGAAGCGCGCGAGCGGCACGGCGGCACCGCCGACCGCGAGCGGCGCGGCGTCGAGACGCTCGGGGTTGAATCGCACGGCGTCCGGAAAGCGCACGCGAACGGGAACCAGCCGGTCGAAGCGCGGCACCGTCCCGACGACGGTCCCGCGCAGCGCCATGGCGAGGTCGCTCGCAACCTCGGCAGCGGTACGTCCGGCGCGCAACGCCGCATCGCCGTCCACGCGGTAGTCGAGAATCGGCACCTCCGCCTCGATCCCGTCGTAGAAATCGACCAGGGCCGGCGTCCCTTCCAGGCGCTTTCCGACATCTTGCGCGAGACCCCGCAACACCGCCGGGTCTTCGCCGGACGTTTTGACCTCGAGCGGCCGCGGGGCGCCCGAGAGATCGTTCAAGACGTCCTCGAGGATCTGCACGAACTCGATGCGCGCCTCGGGCACCACCGCCTCGAGGCGTCCCCTGACGTCGTCGATGATCTCCTCGGCATCGGGCCGCTTCGAACGGGGGGCCAGGACGACGGCGATGTCGCCGGTGTGGGTCTCCGTCGCCGTGATCGGCCCCAGCTCCGCCCCGGTACGGCGCGTCCAGCGCACGATGCCTGGAACACCCCCCAGCACTTTTTCGATGCGGAGCGCGACGGCATCCGTTGCCGCAAGAGACGTCCCGGCGGGCATGAAGTAGTCGATGACGAACGCTCCCTCGTCCATCTCCGGGAGGAACCCCGAGGGAATCCGGTTCACGAGCACGGCGACGATGGCGACGGCGAGCACGACGACGACGGCCGCGATCCACGGCCTGACGAGGGTGGCCCGCAGCGTCCGTAGATACGCGCCCGTCAGGCGTGAACCGCGTTTCGGCTTCCCCGAGCTCGGTTTGCTTCGCATGAAGCGCGCCGCCGGAAGCGGCAAGACCAAGATCGCATACACGAGCGAGAACAAGACGGCGGCGGCGAGCGTCATCGCCAGCGCGGAAAAGAAACGCCCCAGAAGCCCCGAGAGGAACGCGAGGGGTGCGAGCACGACGACCGTCGTGATGGTGGTCCCGACGACCGGTCCGGTGATCTCCCCGAGCGCGTCCCTCACGGCCTCGTGCGTCGCCGCCCCCGCCTCGAGGCGCATCGCGATCGCCTCGACGACCACGATCGCGTCGTCGATGACCAGACCGATCGCTATGGCCATGCCGCCGAGCGACATCAAGTTCAGCGTCTCTCCCGCCAGGTCCATGGCGAGGAAGGTGGCGACGAGCGTCGTCGGCACCGAAAGCGCGGCGAGCAGGCCTGCACGCAGGTCCCGCAGGAAAACGACGAGGACGGCGACCGTGAGGAGAATGCCGATGGCGATCGCGTCGCGGATTCCGAGAATCGAATCGTGGATCAGCTGGCCCTGGTTGTAGACTTCGCGAAGGGCCAAGCCGCGCGGGAGATTCAAGGAGGCCGCGATCGCCGTGATCTCGGCAACGACGTCGGGCGCCGAAGCCTGCGGCGTGCGCGCGACCGCGACCTGCACGCCCTCGCCTTTGTCGTCGTGAACGAGCAGCGCGCGATCGGGCGCGCCGGGGACGACCTCGGCAATGTCGCCCAGTCGCACCGTGCCGTTGGACCCCGCCAGGATCGGCAGACGGGCGAGCGACTGAGGGTCCGAGCGTTCGCTCGTCACCGTGACCGCGACCGACTGGCTCCGCTGGTCGAAGCGGCCGGCCACCGTACGGACGATTCCGTCGCTGATGCCGGTGACGAGCTGCGACGGAGTCAGACCCGTCGCGGCGAGGCGGGCGGGGTCGACCACGATCTCGATTTCTCGTGGGTCCCCGCCGACCACCTCCACCCGGCCGACGCCCTGCGCCCGCGAGAACGCAGGGCGCACGAGGAACTCCGCCGCCTCACGCCGCGTCGTCGCGTCGCCGCCGACCACGTCGAACGACAGGATCGGAAAGTCGGCCGGCGTGATCTTCTGGGTTTCGATCTCGGTTCCGGCAGGGAGCCCTTCGCGCGCGTTGGCGACCGCCGTGCCGGCCAGCTGTAGCGCGCGCTGCATGTCCGTGCCGTCCTGGAATTGCAGCGCGACCTCCGCAGCGCCGCGGATGATGCGCGTCCTCAGGCGCAGCACGCCGGGGACGCTCGCCAGGGCGGCTTCGAGGGGGCGCGCGACGGCCGCCTGCATGAGCGAAGGCGTCAAGTCCCCGGAGCGCGCGACGACGACGATGCGCGGGAACTCGACTTCAGGGTAGATCCCGGACCCGAGGCGCGTGAGCGAGACGATGCCGGCGAAGAGAAGTGTTACGCCGAGGGTGACGACGAACGTGCGATTCCGCGTGAGGATCGCGAAAATGTCGAGCCGCTCGCTCACGGACCGTCCCGCACGGGGGCGTCGTCTCCGAGCCCGACGGGATCGTCGACTACGATGACGTCTCCCTCCGCGAGACCCGAGACGACCTCCACACGATCGCCGTCATGAATTCCGACGACGACCGTCACGACGTGCGACCGGTGGTC
>JAYUCM010000295.1:0-8228 GCA_043740355.1 Acidobacteriota bacterium
GGGATCGATCCCGGACGCGACATGACGGACTCCGAGATCGTCAAGCGTTTTCGCGACCACCCCGGCCGCGCGACCGAGACGATGCCGTTCGCTTGGGCGCCCCGCCGCACCGACGCGGCCGAGCGCTACCTCGGATCGTACGAGGTCTCTCACGAGGGTTGGGGCGTGTTCGTGCAGGCAAAAGAACGCCAGTTCTACCAGCCGGTGTCGAAGCTGATCGAGAGCACCGTGCAGTGGGGGCTTTTGGCCTTGGGGAGCGCGCTGATCGCCGCGGCGGTGTTCGCGCGCGTCCTCGCCGATCCGATCAAGCGGTTGGCGGAGGCCACGCGGGCGTTTGCTCGAGGCGACTTCTCGGCTCGCGTCCAGATCCGGTCGATCACCGAGGTGGGCGAGCTCGCCGATACGTTCAACCGCATGGCCGCCGAGCTCGAAGAGTTCATCCGCCGCTTGAAGCAGGCGGCGGCGGAGAACAACGAGCTCTTCCTCGGCACCGCGCGCGCGCTGGCGAGCGCGATCGACGCGAAGGATCCGTACACGCGGGGCCACTCGGTCCGCGTCAATCGCTACGCGGTCATCCTCGCCCGCTACCACGGCCTGCCCGAGAAGGACATTCGCGACATCCACGTGGCCTCGCTGCTCCACGACGTCGGGAAGATCGGCGTCGACGACGCCATCCTGAAGAAGCCGGGAAAGCTCACCCCCGAGGAGTTCGAGGTCATGAAGCTTCACACCGTCATCGGCGCGAACATCATGGCCCCGATCCGGCAGATGCAACGGCTGCTCCCGGGTCTGCGGAGCCACCACGAGCGATGGACGGGGGAAGGCTATCCGGACAAACTCAAAGGGAGCGACATCCCTCTGATGGCGCGCATTATCGCAGTGGCCGATACGTTCGACGCGATGACGACCGAACGGCCGTATCAGAAGGCGGTGAGCTTCGAGAGGGCGCTCGCTCGCCTCAACGAGCTCAAGGGGTCGGGGTTCGACGAACACATCGTGGAAGCGTTCAACCGCGCCTACCTCGCCGGCGAGTTCACGCGACAGCCCGCCTCGAACGCCCCGGAGCCGCTGCCGGAGCCGGCAACGGAGCCGGCGGCGGTCTGAATCGCGGCGCCTCTCACTCCATCGCGAACAAGAGCGCCGGCGGCACGTCGAAGCGCGATGGCTCACGCCCCGCGGCGAGGTCGATGAGGATGCCCTCGAGCATCGGCGCTTCGGCGCCAAAGTTCGATTCCGGATAGCGCAGCCGGACGAGGCGCAGCGTTTTCAGGGTAGGAATCGCGACACCCTTTTCGAGGATCGCGAGGTAAACGAGCGCGGCCCAATCCCGGCCGTCGCGGCGCAACGCGGATTGTCGCAAGGCTCGGATCATCCGCTCGCCGCCGAGCCGCCGCGCCGCCCACGCAGCGGCCGAGCGCGCATCGCCTAACTCCCACGCGTCGAACGCCGGATCCGCGAGGTGACGTTCGACCAGTTGAGCCGCGCCCTCCGTACGCGCCTCGCCTATCGCCGTCAAAACGGCGGCGCGCTCTTCGGGGGGAAGGTCGGAACGCGCGAGGCGCGCGGTGAACGCCCGGACGGCCGCTGGCGAACCGATCTCCGCGACCCGACGGTCGGCCAGCCGCCTCACCTCCGGGACGTTGGAGGCCATGTCTGCGGCCCACGCCGCGACGTCATCGCCGTTCTTCGCGAGGATCTGCAGCCGGCGAACGCACGAGTTCAGCGTCTCTTTGACCATCGGATCGGTTTGCACCGCGGCGGCCGCTTTCAAGTCCTCTGCCGGATCCGTGTACCCGAGCGTGACGAGCGCTTCCGCCAGCCGGAGGATGGGGGGACGTAGGGCGGCGCTTCCGGCCGGCTCGCGCACCAGGTCGAGCAACTCCGAGGCCACCCGGGGCGCGACCCTCTTGACCCCCATACGGGCGAGGATCTCTTGCGCGGACCTGGCGGCGGAACGGCGGTTATCCCCGGCAGCGGCCAGGAGCGTGTCCGTCGCTCCCTCGCCACCGATCGCCGCGATGGCCCCCATCGTACGAACCACGGTGTCGGCGCTTTCGTGCGCCAGCAAGGGACGGAGCATATTGAGCCCCTTCTTGCTGCCGATGTGTCCGATGGAGTCGACGACGATCCCCCGGTCGAACTGATTGCTCGATTTGAGGTAGAGGCGGAGCACGTCCAATGACGACTCGCCGCCCATCGCCACGATCGCGCTGTAGAGCGCGCCGCGCACGGGCACGTCGGTTTCGACCTCGAGACGCCCGACCATCGCCTTGTAGCACGGCTCCGGCTTCCACCGCGCGAAGGTGTGCGCGACGAGAAGCCTCTCGTGCTCGTCGGCGGCCGCCAGGAGCGGCAGCAGCTCCTCGCAGAGACGAGGCTCGCCCAGGCGCGAAATCGCATCGGCGGCCTGGACACGAATCTTGGGGAACTTGCTCGTCAGGAAGGGTTCGATCTTGGGAACGACCGACGCGTCGCGGGCGTGGCCGAGCGCAAGAATGGTTTCTTCGAGATTCGTGACCGCCGCAGGATCGGACCGGAACGCCTCGAGCTGCTTTTCGAGCAACGGGGCGGCCGGGGGACCGATCATCTCCGCCAGGTGGGCCGCCAGCGGCAAGTCGGGGATGACCGCCGCGCCGTATTGATAGGCTCCACCGTTGAGCATCAAGTCGACGACGTCCGGCTTTCCTAGGAGGGCCAGGCCATACAGCGCGAAGCGTTTGCAGGCCTGCCCGAATCGTCCTCCGCCGGCGTCGGCGGCGCGAATCGCCTTGCGGAGCGCCTTGTCGGCGTCCGGCCCGCCGAGCCGGCCCAGCGCGTAAGCGCAGAAGTGAAAGGTATCCGCGTCCATCAGCTCGAGCTCGGACGTGAGAAAGGGAACGGCGTCGGGCCCGATCGCGATGAGCTTGTCGGTGACCTCCCAGAAGTACCGGGGGTGTGCCTCGCCCGGCTTCGCCGGAGCCCTCACGTCGGCCCAGATGGCGTCCACCAACGGGCGCACGCGCTCCATCGCGGCGAGCTGTGCCGGCGTCGGTGGGGCGGTGACTTCCTGGGAGCGGGGCGCGGTCACCGTCAGGACGGCAAAGCAAGCGAGAACGGCGATGCGCGTGGCTGGACGCACGGTCAACGCTCCTGTCGGCATCGAAAACGGTACGAACGACGGACTATACGCCGCGCTCCGACGGCGCGCAAAAACGAGCCGAGCTCGGAACGATGCGCTCGAAAATCCGTTGATTTTCGTTTTGTGTTCGCCTACTCTCCGCGCCGAGGTGCACCGTGGCGCTGACGCGACGACAACGGGAGGTCTTGGATGTGATTCGTGAGTTCATCGAGGCCAACGGGTACTCGCCGAGCCTCGAGGAAATCGGGGGGACCCTCGGCCTGACGTCGGTGGCCACGGTCCACAAGCACATCACGCACCTCGTCGAAAAGGGGTTCGTCCGCCGCGTGTGGAACCAGAACCGCTCGATCGAGCTCGCGGAAGATCGCAAGGGAAGCGCTCTCGATCTGCCGCTCGTCGGTACGATCGCCGCGGGGAATCCCCTTGAGGCGCTGCCCACCGCCGAGACGATCACGGTCCCCGCGGACATGGTCGCAGGAAAGGGACGCACGTTCGTCCTGAAGATCCAAGGTGAATCGATGATCGGCGAACAGATTCGCGAAGGCGACTACGTCATCATCGAAGCGCGGCAGACGGCGCGGGACGGCGAGACCGTTGTGGCGCTCGTCGACGGCGCGGACGCGACGCTCAAGCGCATCTACCGCGAGGGCGCGACCGTGAGACTCCAGCCGTCGCATCCCACGATGGCGCCGATCGTCGTCGCGGCGGACCGCGTCCGAGTCCAAGGCGTGGTCGTCGGCCTGATCCGCAAGTACTGAGGGGCGACACCCCCCGATGCGCGAGCTCGATCCGGCACTCGAACCCGAGTCCGCCTTCGCGGCGCTGCGCCGCCCCGGCCAGCCCGCGCTCCTGTTCGATGGCCGAGGGGGTCATGACGGAGCCTGGCCCTGCCGGCTCGCGCTCGAACCGCGCGTGATCGTCGGCTTCGCGCCGCGCACGGCCGATCCCGCGCGCGCCATGAGACCCATCGACGGCGTTGTGGCGCGCCGCCGGACGGCCGGCGGTGCGGGCGGTACCGGCGTCGCGGTGCTCTGCGCCTATGAGGCCTTCGCGCCGCGCTCCCGCCCGAGCGAGGCCCCGTGGGAGATCCTGGCACTCGAAGTAGACGGTGTGGTCTCATTTCCCGACGGCGCGGCTCCCGTAGCGGCCGGCCGCAAGGAGGCCGTCGACCGGGCGGCGGCAGTGCTCGGGCGCCGGGGCGCCACGGCGGCGGAGCCGCTGAGCCCGGTGCGTGCATCGGGCCCGATGCGGACAAGCCTGGGACGCGAGGCGTACGTGCGGGCCGTGACGCGGGTGAAGGAACACATCGCATGCGGGGACATCTACCAAGCGAACCTCACGCAGCGATTCGATGCGCCGTTCGACGGCGATCCTTGGCTGCTCTATCGCGCGTTCGCCCGGGCCACGCCCGCCCCGCGATCCGCGTTCGTCGAGGCTTCCGGTCTGGCGCTCGCGTCGGTGTCTCCGGAGATCTTCGTCGATGTCGACTGCCATGGCCGCGCGGAGACGCGGCCCATCAAGGGGACTCGTCCGCGCGGAGCGACCCCGAACGGCGACGCACTCGCGGCGGCCGAGCTTCTCGCCTCCTCGAAGGACCGTGCGGAGCTCGTGATGATCGTCGACGTCCTGCGCAACGATCTCGGTCGGGTCGCGCGCACGGGGAGCGTGGAGGTGCCGGAGCTGCTCGCGTTGCGCTCCTACGCGGCGGTCCATCATCTTGTCGCGCGGGTGGCGGCTCACCTGCGCGATGATGTGACGCCCGGCGCGCTCCTGGCGGCGATCTTCCCGGGAGGCTCGATCACGGGTGCCCCCAAGGGGCGGGCGATCGAGCTCCTTGCCGAGCTCGAGCCGTGCCCGCGCGGCCTCTACACGGGGTGCCTCTTCTGGTTCGACGACGACGGCAGCACGGCCTCCAGCATCTTGATACGATCGGCGATCGTCACCGGAGGACGGGTGCACATCGGGGCGGGAGGCGGCGTCGTGGCCGATTCGGAGCCCGAGTCGGAGTGGTCCGAGGCGAATGCGAAGGCGCGCGCCTTGACGCGGCCCCTCGGATTCGACCCCGAGGAGGCGGTGTGATCGACCGGCGACCCGAGGGGCGCGCGGTGCTCTGCGGCACCGTCGCCGAATCCGATGCCCTCCTGCTGCCGTGGTCTGACCCGGCGGCGCAATGGGGGCTCGGGGTGTTCGAGACCATCGCCGTTCGCGAGCGAGCGCCCCGGCACCTCGACGATCACCTGCGGCGGCTGACAGCCGCCGCCGTCCGGCTGCGCGTGCCTCTCCCCCCGGTGTCCGAGCTGACGCGGGCCGTGCTCCTCGTGGCGGACGGCGTGACGAGCGGCAGCAGCTGGCTCAAGATTCTCGCCTCTCGCTCCGGGCAATGGGCCGTCTTCGCCGGACCGACCGATCCACGGGCCTTCGGGAGCGCGGTCTCCGCCGTGGTGCTTCCGTGGCGGCGCCACCGGCTGGACCCTACGGCGGGGATCAAGACCACCGCCTATGCCGCTTGCCTTCTCGGACTCGAAGAGGCGCGGCGGCTCGGCGCGGACGAGGGACTTTGGCTGAACGAGCGCGGCCACGTGTTCCAAGCCTGCACGGGCAACGTCTTCGTCGCGCGCGGCCGCGCGGTCGTGACGCCATCGCTGCGAGACGGCGCACGCGACGGCGTCATGCGCGCCCTGGCGATGGCCGCGTTGCGTGAGTTCGGCCTCTCGGTGCGCCGGTCGAAAGTTCGCATCGCAGCGCTCCGTTCCGCTGACGAGGTCTTCCTCACGTCGAGCCTGAGCGGCGTGCGGCCGGTGGTGCGCATCGACGCCCGCAACGTCCGAGGGGGCGACCCCGGTCCCATCGCGCGCCGGCTGGCCGAACGGCTGGACGAACAGCCTGGGTTGCGCGTGGCGAGCAACGACGTCACGGCGCAAAGAGGAGAATGACGATGCACGAAACGAAAGGGTGGCTCCTGGACGCCAAGACGGTCTGGATCGTGCTTGCGGTCTGGGCGGTCGCTGTTCTCCTGCACTCCTGGTTGAGGTCGCGCGGCCCGGCTTCGCCCGATCCGATTCGTGAGAGCGGTCCGATCGTCTGATCGCCGGTATGGACGTCCAGCGGGTGCGCCTCAAACTCGTTCTCGCCGTTGCGCTCGCTGGATTGACGATCGCCGTGTATGCGCCCGTCCGTGACTTCGAGTTCGTCAACTACGACGACAACGTCTACGTCGTGGAAAACGCCCACATCGGTCACGGACTGAGCGGCGCCAACGTTCTCTGGTCGCTGACCGCGTTCGAGAACGCCAACTGGCATCCGGTGACCCTCCTCTCGCACATGCTGGACGTGCAAGTCTTCGGCCTCCAACCGGCCGGACACCACGTTGTCAACCTCGCCCTTCACGTCTTCAACGTGCTCGTCCTGTTCTGGCTCCTGGCTGGGACGACGTTGCAGTCGTGGCCCAGTGCGTTCACCTCCGCCCTGTTTGCGGTCCATCCGTTGAACGTTCAAACGGTCGCGTGGATTTCGGAGCGGAAGAGCCTGCTGAGCACGGCGTTCTGGCTTCTGGCTCTCGTCGCCTACGCCGGATATCGACGGCATCAGGACGGGAAGAGATATCTCGTTCTCCTCGTGTTCGCCGCGCTGGCACTCGCCGCGAAGCCGATGGCCGTGACGCTGCCGCTGACCCTCGTGCTCCTCGATGTCTGGCCTCTCGCGATGCCGCGGGAAGGCCCGCGATCGGCGCTGCGCCGCTACCTTCGTGAGCTTTCGCCGATGATCGCACTCGCGTTGGCCTGCGGCGTGCTGACGCTTGTCGCGCAGCGCGAGGCGAACGCGCTTCAAGGCGTCACGTCGTACACGTGGCCCATCCGGTTCGGAAACGCGATGCTCAGCTACGCGTGGTACCTCAAGGCCATGCTCTGGCCGGCGGGGCTCGCGGCCTTCTACCCGCATCCGATGACCACGCTGACGCTCGCCGCGATCGCGCCGTCCACTTTGGTGCTCGTGGTCGTCTGCGCGGTCGTCATCGCGAAGGGTCGCGCGTTTCCGGCTCTTGCCATGGGTTGGTGGTGGTACGTGGGGACGCTCCTCCCCGTCATCGGCATCATCCAGGTCGGATCGCAGGCCTATGCCGATCGCTACGCTTACGTACCGCTCGTCGGGATATTCATCATCGTCGCGTGGTCGGCCGTTCGCTTGACGGACGGCAGGGCCGTCATCTGGCGACGCGCGTTGGCCGTCGCCGGCGCCGCCTGGATCGCGGCGCTGTCGCTCGCGAGCCGCGCCCAGCTTCCTTACTGGCACGACAGCGTGTCGTTGTTCCAGCGCGCGATCGAAGTGGTCCCCGACAACGCTCTGGCTCACAACAACCTCGGGATGGCCCTCGTCGAGAAGGACCGGATGACCGAGGCGCTCGATCATTTTCAGAAAGCAGTTGAGTTCGCCCCGGGGGACACCGACGCGCGCTCGAACTTGGGGAACGCGTTACGCGCGCTCCAACGACCCGCGGACGCCGTCGTTGCGTACGACAACGCCCTCGAGCAATCCCCGGACGACGCCACGATCCACTACAACCTGGCGACGGCGCTCGTCGATCTCGAACGGTTCGACGAGGCTGTCATCCACTTGGGCGACGCCGTGCGCCTCGATCCCGCGTACACCAAGGCCCGGTTCCTTCTCGGAACGCTCTTCTACCAACGGGGGCGCCTCGACGATGCGCTCGCACAGTTCCGGGAGATCGCGCGAGTCGATCCGGGTAACGAACGAGCGCGGGAGTGGGTGCGGAGGATCGAGGGCGAGCGCGGGAGGTAACGGGGGACGGCGGATCGGTTTATCCCGACCCGCCGTCCGAGACCCCGTAGCTTTAAGGAGTGACCTGGCAGGAGACCGTGATGTCCTTCGTCCAGATCGGGTCGTTGGCCTTGACGGTCACGTTGACCGTGGTCGGCCCGTAGACGTTGGTGTTGCAGCCGCCGGTGTAGCAATGGACGTTGGTGACCTTGCACCCGGCCTGATCGGTGATGACAATCCTATGCGTCCCGCGCTCGACAGCTTCGACGTGGGCGATCTGCCTGATGTTCAGCCGCGCGTTGCTGTACGAGAATTTCTTGTTCGACCCGCCCAG
>JAYUCM010000296.1:0-8208 GCA_043740355.1 Acidobacteriota bacterium
TCGGGTGTTATTCTCCCGCCGCGCGGGAGCCGATGCGGCGTAGAGCGCACCCCCACGATGTCGATTCCTCGGTGATGCGATGACCGCGATGCCACGCCCAAGAGTCCTCTCCGGCATGCGGCCGACGGGGCCGTTGCACCTCGGTCACCTGGTCGGAGCGCTGAAGAACTGGGTCCGGCTCCAAGACACCCACGATTGTTTCTTCGCGATCGTCGATTGGCATGCGCTGACGACCGACTACGCCGACCCGTCTCAGATCCGGGGTTACGTGCGCGACGTGGCGATCGATTGGCTCGCCGCGGGGATCGACCCGAAGCGCGCCGTCGTGTTCGTCCAGTCCGAGGTGAAAGCTCATGCGGAGCTGCACCTGCTTCTGTCGATGATCGTGCCGCTTCCGTGGCTGGAGCGCGTACCCACTTACAAAGAGCAGCAGGAACAGCTCCGAGACAAAGACCTGAACACCTACGGGTTCCTCGGATACCCGTTGTTGCAAGCCGCCGACATCCTTGCCTACCGGGCGCAGGCCGTTCCGGTCGGCGACGACCAGGTGCCACACCTCGAGCTTTGTCGCGAAATCGCACGCCGCTTCAACCACCTCTTCGGGGACGTCTTCCCGGAGCCGCAGGCGCTTCTCACGCCGGCACCCCGCCTCCCCGGGACGGACGGCCGGAAGATGTCGAAGTCCTACGGCAATGCGATCTTTCTGAGCGACGACGCGACGGCGGTCGGCTCCAAGGTCGACGCTATGTTGACCGATCCGCAAAGGACGCACCGGCACATTCCGGGGAATCCGGATATCTGTCCGGTGTTCGCAACGCACAAGGTGTTCTCCGAGCCGGACACCGTCGCCTGGGCCGATCAAGGCTGCCGGACCGCGGGCATCGGATGTCGCGACTGCAAGGGCCGGCTGAGAGAACGTCTCCTCGCGGTTCTGGCGCCGATCGCCGAGAGACGGGCCGCGTTCTCCGCCGACCCGGCGCACGTCGAGCGGATCCTCGACGACGGCGCGCTCCGTGCGAGCGAGGCCTCGGGCGAGACGCTGCGTCTCGTGCGGTCGCGCTTGGGGCTGGGACGGTGACCGAGGCCATGGCCGACGGAACGGACGCCCTGCGCGTCCGCCTCGCCTCGTTCGACGGACCGCTCGATCTGCTCCTCCACCTCGTGCGCGTCAACGAAGTCGACATCACGAACATCCCGATCCTCGAGATCGCTGCTCAGTACGACGCCTATCTCGATCTGATGCGCGAGATGGATCTCGAGATCGCCGGCGACTATCTCGTGATCGCGGCGACGCTCGTGCACATCAAGTCGCGGCTCCTGCTCCCTCCTGACCCGACGCTCAAGGAAGAGGAGGCGAAGGACGACCCTCACGCCGAGCTCACACGGCAGCTGCTCGAGTACCAGCGCCTGAAGCAGGCGGCCGAGAACCTCCAGGCGATCGACAGCGTGCGCAGCCTGATCTGGACGCGCGACGGGAGAATCCCGGAGGAGTTCGAGGGGGAAGCGCTCCTCGCCGTCGAGCTGTTCGACGTGATCGCCGCGTTCAAGAAGCTGCTCGATCGCCTCGGCGATGACGCGAAGCTCCAGTTGAAGCGCGACGACGTCTCGGTCGCCGACAAGATCGTGTGGCTGACCGATCTTCTTCAGAGCCGCGGATCGGCCGACCTTCTCGAGCTGATCGCGGGACTGCCCAATCGGACGGAGAGGATCGCGTCGTTTCTCGCGGTTCTCGAGATGGTGAGGCTCCAGATCATCGTTCTCTTCCAGCGCGCGACGCAGGGCACGATCCGCGTCGCGCTCCGAAACGACGCGCCCGGCGTCCCCGTCCCGGCCGTAGACTCGGGCGCGGCAGGTCCACCTCCGGAGAGCGAATGAAGGAACCCGACGGTCCTTTGTCTCCCGGAAACGACCTCATCGCGGCGGTCGAGGCGGTGCTCTTCGCGGCGGCGGAGCCCGTGCAACCCAAGGAGATCGCCGCCGCCTTCGAGGGTGCGACGGAATCTGAGGTGGCCACGGCGATCGACGCGCTGCGCGAGCGCTACGCGGCGGGACCGGGTGGGCTGACGGTGGAACAAGTCGCCGGGGCGTTTCGTCTCGCCACCAAACCCGAAGTCGGCGTGATGGTGCGTCAGTTCTTCCGCCAGCGTAACCGCACCAGGCTTTCGCCGGCGGCGCTCGAGACCCTGGCGATCATCGCGTACCGGCAACCGATCACCGTGCCTGAGATCCAGGCCATGCGTGGGGTCGATCCTTCCGGAGCTCTCAAGAGCCTGCTCGAGAAATCGATGGTGCGGATCCTCGGCCGGAAGAAAGTCGTCGGGAATCCGCTCTTGTACGGCACCACGAAGCAATTCCTGGTGCACTTTGCGCTCAACCAGCTCGAGGACCTGCCCTCCATCGAGGAGTTCGACGAGTTCATCGGCGTCCTCCAGGGAGGGGAGGCGCCACGGTTCGGCGATGCGACGCCGCCTCCGGTCGAGGTTGCGGAATCCGCCGTCGCCGCACCGCCAGGCGCACCCGAGGACCAATGAGCGAGCGCCTCCAGAAGGTCCTCGCTCATGCGGGCGTCTCCTCCCGAAGGAGCGCCGAGCGTTTGATCCTCGAAGGCAGGGTCAGCGTCAACGGGTCGATCGTCGCGGAGCTCGGGACCAAAGTCGATCCGACCCGCGACGCGATCAAGGTCGATGGGAAGCGGATCGCCGCTCCGCCGGCGGGACATACCTACCTCGCATTGAACAAGCCGCGCGGCGTCGTCACCACCCTGAGCGACCCCGAGGGCCGACCGACGGTGAAGGAGTACCTCCGCGGGGTCAGGGCGCGCGTGTACCCGGTCGGCCGCCTCGATTACAACAGCGAGGGGCTTCTCATCTTGACGGACGACGGAGCGCTGGCGCGCGATCTGATGCATCCCTCGCGGGGGGTCGAAAAGACCTACCTCGCAAAGGTGAAGGGCCAACCCGACCCGGATGTGCTTCGCCGCCTCAGCCGAGGCATCCCGCTCGACGGGAGGCGCACGGGGCCGGCCAGAGTCAGGATCGTTCGGCGCGCGGACAACGCCTGGATCGAGATCACGATCGGCGAGGGCCGAAATCGCCAAGTGCGCCGCATGTTCCAGGCGATCGGCCATCCGGTCCAGCGGTTGAGGCGAATGGGATACGGCGGGATCGGCCTGGGGCGGCTTCCCGTCGGCCACGTCAGGGCACTGTCCGACGCCGAGGTCGGGGAGCTCGCGAGGGCCGCCGGACGGGTGGAAGCAAAGCCGCGCCGAGGACGGGCTCGGTCCTCGTAATCCTCTGAAGAATCGATTCTTGACAGCGCCGGAGCCGTTCTCTACGATGACACCTTTGCCGGGTCATCAATCCGACACTGGCAGCCCGCATCAGGCGGGTACCAACGGCACCGGCGCTTCTCGGATCGGGGCGCAGGGCCGAACCAGGAGGCCCGATCCCCACATGAGCATTCAGGAAGACGACAAGATCATCACGGTGGCCGGCCACGACGCGATCGAGGACGCCGAAGATTTCGGCAAGGCCCTCGAAGTGTGGGAGAGCGGCTTCAAGTCGCTCAAGGAAGGGGATGTCGTCCAGGGACGCGTCCTCAAGATCCTCGAGAAGGAAGTCGTCGTCGACATCGGATTCAAGTCCGAAGGCGTCATCGACATCAACGAGGTCCGGGGGTACGACGGATCGTTGACCGTGAAGGTCGGCGACCGGATCGAAGTGCTCCTCGAGCGAACCGAGAACAACGACGGGTACGTGGTCCTCTCGAAAGAGAAGGCCGAAAAGATGAAGGTCTGGGACGATGTCGAGCGCGCCTTCGAGACGGGCGAGCCGGTCCTGGGCCGCGTGATCGATCGCATCAAGGGGGGCCTGAAGGTCGACATCGGCGTTCCGGCGTTTCTCCCCGGATCCCTAGTCGACGTGCGGCCGGTGAGGAATCTCGACGCGCTCCGCGGCCAGGAATTCCGCATGCGCGTCATCAAGGTGAACAAGCGGCGCGGCAATATCGTGCTCTCGAGAAAGGCCGTTCTCGAAGAGGAGAACGCCGAGAAGAAGAAGAAAACCCTCGAGGACCTCGAAGAGGGGAAGATCCTGCGCGGAACGGTGAAGAACCTCACGGAGTACGGTGCGTTCATCGACCTCGGCGGCATCGACGGCCTGCTGCACATCACGGATATGGCGTGGGGCCGCATCAATCACCCATCAGAGAAGTTCCAAATCGGAGACGAGGTCGACGTTGTCGTCCTCAAGTTCGACCGCGAGCGCGAGCGTGTCTCGTTGGGCTTCAAACAGCTGCAGGACGACCCGTGGGAGACGGCGACCTCGAAGTACCCGCCCCAGACCCGCATCCGGGGCAAGGTCGTGAGTCTGACCGATTATGGCGCCTTCATCGAGGTGGAAGAGGGCGTGGAAGGGCTCATCCACGTCTCGGAGATGTCGTGGACGAAGAGGGTCAAGCATCCCTCGAAGATCTTGAACGCAGGCGAGTGGGTCGAGTGCGTCGTCCTCGACATCGATCAGGAAGGGCGCCGTTTGTCCCTCGGCCTGAAGCAGACCGAGCCGAACCCTTGGGATCTCATCGACACGAAGTACCGCGTCGGCGACATCATCCACGGCAAGGTGCGCAACATCACCGATTTCGGGGCCTTCGTCGAAGTCGAAGAGGGCGTCGACGGCCTCGTTCACATCTCCGATCTTTCGTGGACGCGGCGCATCAAGAACCCGGGTGAGGTTCTCAAGAAAGGGGACGACGTCGAGGCCGTCATCTTGAAGATCGACTCCGACAACCAGCGTCTTTCCCTGGGGATCAAGCAGCTGCAGCCCAACGTGCTCGAGGATTTCTTCCGGAGCCACGGCGTAGGAGATATCCTCACCGGCAAGATCGTCCGCCTGACCGAGTTCGGTGCGTTCGTCGAGCTCTTCGAAGGAATCGAGGGGTTGGTTCACGTCTCCGAGATGTCGCAGGACCGGATCGAGAATCCGGGCGATCATTTCGCGGTGGATCAAGAGGCGCGAGTCAAGATCATCAAGATGGACTCGGTCGAGAAGAAGATCGGCCTTTCGATCAAGGCGGCGCTGGACGAGCCGGACGACAGCTCCCTCCACGCCTACCAGCAGAGCCAACAGGGCGACGGCGGTGCGACTCTCGGAGATGTCCTCGGCGATGACGTGCTGCGCCGCCCCACGTCCGACGAGGACGACGACGGCACCGGCGCCTGAGACGGATCGTCAGGCGCCCCGTCGGTACCCCGGGAGAGGACCACGCATGACCAAGGCCGATCTGGTCGAAGAAGTCATCCGGGTCGCCGTTCTGAGCAAGAAGGACGCAGAGAGTGTCGTCAACACCGTCTTCGGGCAGATCATGGAAGCCTTGAAGAGCGACGACAAGATCGAGCTCCGCGGATTCGGGAGCTTTCGTGTACGGCGACGGCGATCGCGGCTGGGGAGGAATCCGAAGACGGGCGACCGCGTGGATGTGCCGTCCAAGCGCATTCCGTACTTCAAGCCGGGGAAGGAACTTCGTGATTTGATCAACGACCAGGAGGGGGCGCCCTCTTCCTCCGGCGAGTCCGGCGCGGAGCCATGAGCACCTCGAGCATCGATCCGCGCGAACGCCGCGCCGAGCGCTACTTCATCGAATCGTGGGGCTGTCAGATGAACGTCCTCGACGCCGACAAGATGTCGGGGGCGCTCGAGCGGCACGGCTACGTGCGCGCGGACTGCGCAGAGGACGCCGATGTCGTCCTCCTCAATACCTGCTCGATTCGCGAGAAGGCGAAAGAGAAAGTCTTCTCCGAGCTCGGGAGACTCAAGCCGATCAAGGACATGAGACCCGACGTGGTACTCGGCGTCTGCGGATGCGTGGCGCAGCAGGAGGGCGAGGAGATCTTCTCGAGGGCGCCCTACGTCGACTTCGTCGTGGGGACCCGCGCGACGCGATCGATTCCGATCCTGGTCGATCGGCTGAGGGCCGGCGACGATTCCGCGCGGCACTCCGTGGACATCGAGCTGCGGAACGATTCGATCCACTTCCCCTTCGATCAGATCCGGCGCGAGATCACCGGGGCCGCCAAGGCGTTCGTCACGATCATCGAGGGGTGCAATCACCGCTGCACGTTCTGCATCGTGCCCCAAACGCGCGGACGCGAGATCTCACGCACGATGGACGACGTCCTTCGCGAAGTACGGGCGCTCGCGGCTCGCGGCATCCGCGAAGTCGAGTTCCTCGGGCAGACGGTCAATGCCTACCGCGACCCGTCCGGAAATACTCTGGGGGAGCTTCTTGTCGCAACGGCCCGGGTCGACGGCATCGAGCGCATCCGGTTCACGACGTCTCACCCTGCGCAGATGACGGACCGCCTGATGGACGCGATGGCTACGGCGCGCCCGAGGCTCTGCTCGTATCTCCATCTGCCCGTTCAATCAGGATCATCTCGAGTCTTGCTTGCGATGCGGCGTGGCTACGACCGTGAGGGATATCTCGCGAAGATCAGCGGGCTTCGCGCGCGCATACCGGAACTCTGCTTGGGGACCGACATCATCGTCGGGTTCCCCACCGAGACCGAGGAGGACTTCCAGCAGACGCTCTCCCTCCTCCACGAGGTCGACTACGACACCGTCTATTCGTTCGCGTATTCGGTGCGCCCGGGGACCGCAGCCCCGAGTCTCGGCCCGGACCTTCCCGAAGAGCTGAAGTTCGAGCGCCTCGCAAGGCTCAACGCGGCCCAGAAATCGATTCAGGAACGTCGCAACCGAAGCTGGATCGGCCGCAAGGTCGAAGTCTTGGTCGAAGGACCGAACCGGCGGAACGCTCGAGAATGGACGGGACGAACCCCGGAGGCTCGATGGGTTCACTTCGACGGGAGTTCGGCTCCGGGACGGATCGAGCTCATCCGGGTAGCGCAGGCGAGCGCGTTCTCGCTGCGTGGTGAAATCGTCGTGGGGACTTGACCTCACGAAAACCCGGCGCCTATAGTGCCGGAGTTCTTGGAGAGCGCATGGCGGTCGAGATGAAGGTCAAGGGTTTGATGTGGGATCCGGTGTCCCGCATGCCCATCGTGATTCTGCGCACACAGGAAGGGGACAGCCTCCTTCCGATTTTCGTCGGCCTCTTCGAGGCCAATGCGATCGCGCAGCAGCTCGATGGAAGCCTCTCACCGCGCCCCATGACTCACGATCTCCTCGGAAACTTGATCGATGCGCTTCACGCGCGGGTGGAGCGCGTCGTCATCACCGATCTCCGCGACAACACGTTTTTCGCAATTATCCATCTCGAACGGAACGGCGAAAAGCTCGCGATCGACGCGCGCCCGTCCGACGCGATGGCCCTCGCTCTCAGGGTCAAGGTTCCGATCTTCGTCGAGGATGCGGTCATCGCGCGTTCCTCGGCCTCCGGCGACGAAGGTCAAGTCGACGAAGCCGAGCGCTTGCGCCGTTGGCTCGAGACTGTCGATCCCGAGGAGCTCGGCCGATACGAGATGTGACCATAGCAACCTTTATGTTGCTATTCTGAGATCGCCTCCGACCGCCGACAATTTAGTCGTCTGACGGGTTGACTCCTCAGAGGTGCGTCGGTACACTCGCACCGTCGCGAGGCAGTACACCATCTTGCGGTCGTACTTGACGAACACTCAATATCCTGCGGCCTCCTCTGACGAGACCCGTTTCAGGAGCGGAGGGATCGGTCGATGGCCACGATGACGATCGTCGTCGCGAATCAAAAGGGGGGAGTCGGCAAGACGACAACCGCCATCAATCTTGCCGCAGCACTCGCCCAGAAGAAACTCAAGACCCTCTTGATCGACCTGGATCCGCAGGGAAACGCGACCATCTCGTTTGTCGACGTCGCGGGCACGGAAAAAACCGTCTACGACCTTCTCGTCGATCCGAACGTAACCGCGGAACACGTGATCCGAACCACCTCGAATGAAAACCTTGACCTGCTCGGATCCAAGATCTCCCTCGCCAAGGCTGAGGTCAAGCTCGTGGGGGAGTTCGATAGTCACTTTCGGCTCAAGGACAAACTCGATCCGATCCGCGACCTCTACGACTACGTGGTGATCGACACACCCCCGACCCTCGGCATTCTGACCGTGAACGCGCTGGTCGCAGCAACGCACCTCCTCGTTCCGATTCAGTCTTCTTACTTTGCGTTGGAAGGCACCGACGACCTTCTCGAGACCTACGAGAAGATTCGCGCGCGTCCCAA
>JAYUCM010000297.1:0-3371 GCA_043740355.1 Acidobacteriota bacterium
CGGCGGCGGCTGCTGCGGAGGCGGCGGAGCCCGAGCCGATCGCCGCAAACGAGACGCCGGCTTTCGAGGGCCCCGCCTTCGAGGCGCCGGCGTTCGAGCCGTCGCCGAATCTCGACGGGGCCATCGCGAGCTTCAACGCGCGTCACATCGTCATCTTCCGAGCCCTGCGCGCGGAGATCGGGGCCGGGGCGGCGAACTTCGTCCGCTCCTGTCGCGCGGCGCTCGACAGCGGGCACGCGGAGCTGTTCGCGACGGCCGATCTGCGCTCCGACGGGTCGTGGGATCCGGAGGGATTGAAGCGATCCGTGATCGACCACCGCATCGCGGGCGCTTCCGCGGGATTCCAAAAGCTCCTCGACGGCGAGTTGCAGCGGCTGCGCGCGCACTTGAGCGACGCGAGAGCCGCCGCCCTTGCCGACCAACTGGCGTCGATACTCTAGGCGCAGCGTCCTTCGAGGCGATCTAGACCGCGCGTCCACCCGTGTAAGGATCGTCTTCGTCCGCGCCGTCCGTCTGATACACCGGTGCGCTGGCCGGATCGCCTCCGCCCTGCCCGGCATCCGTCGCGGCGACACGATCGCCGTCGTCGTCTTGGAGTTCCGCGTCGCCGGGAAGATCGGGCTCGCGCCGCGTCGCCGGCGGTTGCGTCCGCAGGAAGTTCAACTCCGTCTCGAGCCGGCGCAGCTCGCGCGACATCTGACGGTTCCGGAGGCGGACCAGCGCGCCGTCGACCACGCCGATGATCCCGACCGAGACGATCCCCGCAAGAGCCGACAGGAAAGCGACCGACCACAGCGGCACGTCGTGATAGGTCGTTTCCCAAAGCGTCACGTTGGTCAAGGTCTCGAGGTTGGTGATCGAGAAGCCGAGAATGGCGAGCAGGAGGGCCAGGATGACGACGATCAGCAGGAAGCGCATCGCTCACTCCTTCAGGTAGGCGGCGGTCGCCGCGTCCCAGCTTCCGTGGGCCTTTAGGATGAGATCGACCACCTCGCGCACGATGCCGCGACCGCCGGGCGACGCCCCGACGTGATGCACGTGCGCGAAGACCTCCGGGTCGGCGTCGGCGGGGGCGACGGCGAACCCGCAGCGGCGGAACGCGGGGATGTCCACGATGTCGTCTCCGATGAAGCAGATCTCGTCGAGGCGCAACCCCCGGCGGCGCGCGATCTCCTCGACGCACGCGCCCTTCGCTGCGACCTTCTGGTGGATCTCCACGAAGTCCAGCTCTCGGGCGCGCGAGGCGACCGCGTTCGAGCTGCGGCCGGAGACGACGCCGAACGTCAGGCCCCCGTTCTGGCCGATCCGCACCGCGAGGCCGTCGCGCGCGTGGTAGCTGCGCGCGTCGTTGCCGTCGGCGAACACGATGATGCGACCGTCGGTCAAGACGCCGTCCGCATCCATGAGGACCAGCCGGACCAGGCGCGCGCGCTCGATGATGCCCTGTGGAATCGAAGGCATGCGGGTGACGCTCCTAGAACAGCTGCGTGCGCCAGAGGTCGTGGATTTGGAGGACGCCGACGAGTCGCAGGCCGGCATCGGCGACGGCGAGAGAGGTGATCTTCCGGTCCTCGAGAATACGCAGCGCTTCGCCGGCGAGCGCCTCGGGCGCGATCGTCACCGGCTTCGTCGTCATTGCGGAAGAGACTGGACCCGCGAGCGGCCGGTCGCTCTGGAGCATGAGGCGGCGCAGATCGCCGTCGGTCAGAATCCCGACGAGCCGGCAGCTTGTGTCGACGACGCAGGTCATGCCGAGACCCTTCGCCGACATCTCCTGGACGGCGTCGGCCATCGAAGCCGTGGGAAGGACGCGCGGCACCGCGTCGCCTTGTCGCATCAGCTCGCGAACTTCCGTGATCTTGCGTCCGAGGCGCCCTCCCGGATGGGTGCGGGCGAAATCCGTCGCGGTGAAGCCCCGGCGCTCATAGCAGGCCACGGCCAACGCGTCGCCCATCGCGAGGCTGGCCGTCGTCGACGCGGTCGGCGCCAGGTCGAGCGCGCAGGCTTCGCGCGCGACGGAAACGTCGATATGAACGTCGGCGTAGCGCGCGAGGGTCGAATCCGAGCGGCCGGTGAAGGCGACGATCGGAACGCCGACACGCCGGATGAGCTCGAGGCAGCGGACCAGCTCCTCCGTCTCCCCCGAGTTGGACACGACGAGCACGACGTCCCCGGGAACGAGCAGGCCGATGTCGCCGTGAAGGGCTTCTGCGGGGTGGAGGAAATAGGCGGGCGTGCCGGTGGACGACAGCGTCGCCGCGATCTTCTGGCAGACGATGCCCGACTTTCCCATCCCGGCGACGACGACGCGGCCCTTGCAACCGACCAGAAGCTCGACCGCGCGATCGAAGCTCGGGTCGAGCCGCGCGGCGAGCGCGGCGACGGCCTCCGCTTCGATGGTCAGGACGCGGCGGGCGATCTCGCGCGACAACCGAAATCCTCCGGGACGCTGGCAACGGGGATCATACCAGGGGGATCGGGTGCGCCCGAGCGGCGCGGTCGACGGCGAGAAGCCCATCGAGGAGCGCGGGAAATACGTCCAGTGGGATCTGGCTCGGGCCGTCACAGGGCGCGCGTTGAGGATCGTCGTGGACTTCGAAGAATACCGCATCGACGCCGACCGCTACCGCGGCGCGCGCGAGCGGGGCGACGAACTCGCGTTCGCCTCCGGAGGCGTGCCCCAGGCCTCCGGGGAGCTGGACGGAGTGCGTAGCGTCGAAACAAACGGGACAACCGAGCGCGCGCATACGCGGCAACGCGCGGAAGTCCACGACGAGGTTGTTGTAGCCGAAGCTCACGCCGCGCTCGGTGACCATGACGTTCTCGTTCCCCGCGTCCCTGACCTTCGCCACGGCGCGTTCCACGTCCCACGGTGCGAGGAACTGCCCCTTCTTGATGTTCACCGCGCACCCGGTCCGGCCCGCAGCGACCAATATGTCGGTCTGGCGTGAGAGCATCGCGGGCACCTGCAGCAGATCGACCACCGCGGCGAGCGCTTCCGCCTGTTCGGGAGTGTGGAAGTCGGTCGTGACCGGAAGCCCGGTTTCTTTCTTGACCCGCGCGAGGATCGCGAGGCCTTCGGCAAGGCCCGGGCCGCGGAACGAGCTCGACGACGTCCGGTTCGCCTTGTCGAACGACGATTTGTAGACGAGGGCGATGCCGCGGGCCGACGCGATCCCCTTCAACGCCTGCGCCATCCGGAGCGCGTGCGCCTCGCTCTCGATCACGTCCGGTCCGGCGATCAGCAGAAGAGGCGCGCCGGAACCGGCGACCACCCCGTCAGCGATGCGGATTCGCGGTGACGGCATCTTGGTCCTGGAAGGCGACGGCGGCGCGGCGCGCCTGCTTGTGGCGATAGGACGCGGCGACGA